>NZ_JBFTEN010000001.1:0-126562 GCF_041154185.1 Wolbachia endosymbiont of Tettigetta isshikii
ATGTCTTAAACGACTTATAAGCGCCTTTCAGCTTGTATAGGTAAAAAACCAGAAGTTTTAAAAAGACATGCAGTGCACATAGTGCGAAAAATTAAACATAAGACGCCAAATATGCTAAGTTTTTTTGTTATTTAATCTGCACAGACTGAAGATAAATAATAGCTTCAGCGCTATGATAAAGATAACGGCCGAGGTTGTCAAGTAGTTTTTTTCTACTGGGTAACGTTATAACTTTTTTCACTATTGTCTATTCACTTCCTGTGTAGTGAAATTGGTGGTGCATCCCAGTTAGTAATTTTATAATTATAATCCACGCTTCCAGGTTTTTTTGACCAAAAATCTCCTGTTCCTTACGCCTTTTTCTCCCACTCATATAAAGCTGTCTTGCCAATTTTAAACCTTCTGGCAACATCTGCTACGCTTTCTCCTCAATACTTTCTATAAACCTTCAAATATTCTGGCACTATATTTTCAATTGACACTGGACGGATTTTTATTGTTTCAAGGTCAGTTGATTTTTCGATTGAGCTACTCATCATAACTTTCACCTGATCTCGAGTAAGTGTGGGATTTGTATTACCGGTTATAGGCTTTAGCAACATAGAAATAATCCTACTTTCTAAGAAAAAAGCTATTAACTTTGCGATTGGAAAAGATACGTTGACTAACAAGCACTTTCTGTTAGTAACATTCAAAATAAACTTTAATAGGCTTTTGAAAGAATAGATCTTTGGTCCGCCTATATTGTAGGTTTTCTTATCTTTTTTGTTAAGGTTGATGATACGATATACCACTTCAGCTAGGTCTGTTACACATATCGGCTGAAATTTAGTTGTTCCACCGCCAATTAGCAGCAAAAAAGGAAGAATTGTTGCTAGCTTCGCAAATTTATTAAAGAAACTATCTTCTTTGCCAAATACAAGACTGGGCCTAATTATTATTACTTCTGGAAATGCTGAAGTTACAGCTTTTTCAGCTTCCAATTTACTTTGGGCATACTTTGACAGCTTGTTATTTTCTACTCCCATAGCAGAAAAATGTATCATCACGGGTACATTTTTTATCTTTGCAGCTCTTGCTATTCTCTCAGCTATGCCAACATGAATGGCATAGAAATCATGCTTTTTTGTCTCATATAATATTCCTACTAAGTTTATGACTGCATCACATCCCTCCATACTTTCCAAAATTGATTTTTCATTAAAAAAATTGCCTTTAAGTACTGATATTTGCCCTAAATTTCCACATAGTTTCAGGCAAGCAGCTTTTTTCTGGTCACGAGTAAATATTCTTATTAAATACCCTGCTGCTGCCAGGCGCCTTACGATGTATTTTCCTATAAACCCTGTTCCACCAAAAATAACTATACGTTTTGTCACGATTAAAACTTCTAATAACTTAATCCTAAATTAATACAGTAGTTTTATTTAATATTCTATTATGAATCTCTGTACTATAAGATCCATTTTCATTCCACGTGAGCCTTTAACTAGAATTACATCATTATTCTGAACAATATTAGCTAAATCACTTTTCAATTGATTGGAATCATTAAAATGTGTGCCTTTTATATTGCTTGGCAAAAGCCTGTGCAATTCTAACATAAATTTACCGACCGTATAAACTTTACTTACACCACATTCTGCGATAAAATCAAGCAGCTCCGTATGAAATGCTACGTTTTCATTACCAAGTTCTAGCATATCGCCGAGTAATGCTACTTTTCTCCGATTTAAATATGTACCTAAAGTCCTTATTGCAGCTTTCATTGAAGCAGGATTGGCGTTATAGGAATCATCAATCAAATATACGTTCTTTCCATTGTATTTAGCTTTGTGAATACTACCTCTACCTTTGGTTACACTAAAATTCTTAAGTGCAAGTGGTAATTTCGACAAATCAAGACCGAGACTTTGCACAACTGCTGCAACAGCCAACACAGAGTATGCAAAATGTTCGCTTTGCGCAGGTAAACTACAGTCTATGATCAGATTATTATTCAGTCTAATTTTTAAATCCAGCCCGCCATCGTTTTTTATTAGGTCTAATAAATGAACAGTAGCGCTTCTATCTTTACCAAAACTTATTACATCTCTATCGGCATGTGATGAGAGATAGTCATAGTATTTATTATCTCTGTTCAAAACCAAAGTACCGTTATTTTTCATACCGTACAGAATTTCTGATTTTGCTTGAGCAATATCAAGTAGCGACGAAAAATTCTCAACATGTGCAGGTTCTACATTGGTAATAACTGCAATATTCGGATTGCTAATCTTAGATAATTCTTTGATTTCACAAGCCTTATTCATTCCTACTTCAAGAATTAAGTGCTGGCAACTTTCCGGAGCTTTCAGAACTGTCAAAGGCAATCCTATATTATTATTCAAGTTCCCTTCGTTTACATGAGGCACTCCATATTGCGATAAAACAGTCTGCAGCATGTCCTTTGTAGTGGTTTTCCCGACACTACCTGTGATTGCAATAACTTTAGCATTAACAAGAACATTTCTAATGTAATACGATGCCATATCATGCAAAGCTTTGAGAGTATCTTGCACAACAATTAGAGGAAGATTTCTATATTTGCCTTCGCTGACTACTGCAGCTGCTGCCACTTTTAAAAATGCTTCATGTAAAAACCATGCCCATCAAAATTCTTTCCCTTGAGAGCAATAAATACATCACCTTCTTTTATACTTTTTGTATCTGTTGAAATATTCGAGCTATGTACCAAATTACAACTACCCACTTTTCTTCCGCCAGTAGCGCCGATGATATTATTTGCGTCCCACTTGAACATAATTTTGCCTTAAAGCAAATTGAACAGTAAAAGTAGCGAAAATACTACATGCTTAAGAAAATTTGTAAATAATAGTTGCAATCCCTATAAATTCATGTTGTAATAGATACAGAAGTTTAAATGTTTTCATTTATAATTTAGGGTATATTATAATATTTAGTATGGAAATACTTAGGAGGTATGTATGGGAGATATCTGGGCTAAAATGGGCGGGGCAGTTAAAAAAGGCGCGGAAACTACAAAAGACGTACTTCTTCTTGTGCCTAAAGCGCTCATTTACCCTATAAAGAAGCTGTTTGCTTCATGGGGTGAAATGAAACATGATGCCAAAATTTCATTAAAGAAAGCTGTTGGTATGGATGTACCTGAAGAAGAAAAGGAATATTACCCACCTATAGAAACAACAGAAGCTAGCAAGAATCTCGGCATAAAAATAATATGCCATAAGGATGGGAAAATAAAATTTTTAGCGTCAAAAACTTTGACTGGAGATATACCTTATTTGACGCCAGAACAATTAGGTAAAATAGAAGAACTAAATAAGAAAAACAAGTATTCAAGCATAGCTATTTTTAAAGAAGAAAACAAAGTTGTAATTGAAGTTGATGTTGAGAAAATTACCGAAAAAATTAAAAATGCTTCTGAACACAAAGGAAAGAGTCAAGAAAAGATAAAAGAGCTTATTATTGAACAAATTAAACAGAAAGTTGACGATGACCTTAAGGAGCTGGCAAAAATTACTGGTCGAGGGTTTAAAGTTCACACAGACCGAAAATTGCTATATAGCATTGCGGAAAAATTGTATCGAGAGTATGATGGTCAGGACAAATCAGCAGAAGAGTTTAACATGACTAATCCTAGCCAGTTTCCTTTTTCTTTTGGTAAAGAAACTATATTCCCTACAAAAATACAATTATCACAAGACATCAAAAAAGGATTAGAGGGTGCTTTTAATTTTAAGGATATCTCTTCTGGTAAACCAGACAACCCACTATCTACGCCTACTGTGGAAAATAAAGAAACAGGGAAAGGTGGTCGCTCTATTTAAAGTATGAGCAATGACAATTACAACGACGGTAATATCTTTGCTCAAATATTAAGAGGTGAGTTGCCTTGTGAGAAGGTACACGAGAATGAGTGTGTGTTGGCGTTTTATGATAAGTACCCTGAAGCACCAGTTCATATTTTAGTTGTACCAAAAAGTCAATATATTTCATATGACGACTTTATTCTAAAAGCCTCTGCAGAGGAAATAGTGAGTTTCTTTAAAACCGTAAGAGAGATAACACATAAGTATAATCTAGAAAAAACAGGGTACAGATTAGTTACTAACTATGGTGAAAATGGAGAACAAGTTATACCACACTTTCACATGCATATTTTAGGTGGCAAAAGATTAGGAAAGCATGTAAGTTTGTAGTGTTGCTTTCTATATATTTTGTTAAATGAGTGAATATTTAACCATAGTAATTTTTATCTGCGTATCAATCATAGTGTCTCTTACCCTAGGCGTATTGCCGGTGTTTCTTGCGGTAAGCAATCCTGATAGCGAAAAACTTTCAGCATATGAGTGCGGCTTCAGCCCTTTATCAAGAGCAAGAAAAAATTTTAACATTAAGTTTTACTTAGTTTCAATATTATTTATAATATTTGACTTAGAAATTGCTTTTCTTTTTCCTTGGGCTGTTTCTTTATCTAAAATAAGTTATTGTGGATTTTGGTCTATGATGATATTTCTTGCTATACTCACTATAGGATTTATCTATGAGTGGTGCAAAGGTGCATTAGAATGGGAGTAAGTTTATGACAGGTCAAGTTCTATCTAATGATGATTGGGGTTATTATAAGAAAGAAGGGTTTCTTGTCACTAAATTTGGTGATTTAATAGATTATATAATGAATTGGGCAAGATCTGGTTCATTGTGGCCAATGACATTTGGTCTTGCGTGTTGTGCGGTAGAGATGATGCACACTGCGTCCAGTCGTTACGATCTTGATAGATATGGTATAATGTTTCGTGCAAGTCCAAGGCAAGCGGACGTTATGATTGTTGCCGGCACACTAACTAACAAAATGGCAGCGGCGTTGCGTAAGGTTTACGACCAAATGGCAGATCCGAAGTATGTTGTATCCATGGGCAGTTGCGCAAATGGTGGTGGTTATTATCATTACTCCTACTCAGTAGTCCGTGGTTGTGATAGAATTGTACCAGTTGATGTGTATGTTCCTGGATGCCCACCAACCGCTGAGGCGTTGTTATATGGAATGCTATGCTTACAAAATAAAATAAAACGAACTCAGAATATACAACATGGATAAAACTGCAAAACATATACAAAAAAAGACTAAATGTGAATGCCTTCAGCAAGGTGATGGTACTATTGTAATGTATTCAGCTTTAGGTGATATTGAAAATCACTTACTCTTTCTACGTGATGATGAGAAATGCAGGTTTGAATTATTAGTTGATATTTTTGGAGTTGATTATCCGGATAGAGAAAAACGTTTTGAGCTCGTATATAACTTGCTCAGCATTGTGCATAACATCAGGGTACATATAAAGCTTCAGTTATATGAAAGTGATATGCCTACAAGTGTAGAGAATATATTCAGCACAGCTTCATGGTTTGAGCGCGAGGTGTTCGATATGTATGGAATAGAATTCTCTGATCACTCCGATTTGCGTAGGATCCTAACGGATTATGGATTCAAAGGCTATCCAATGTTGAAAGATTTTCCTCTTACTGGCTATGAGGAAGTTAGGTATGATATAGAAGCGAAAAAGGTTGTGTATAATCCTATGGATTTGCCGCAGGATTTTCGGATGTTTGATAGTTTATCCCCTTGGGAAGGTAAAGCTACAAAAGTAAATATAAAGGAGTAGAAAATGACAATACAAAGAAAAAAAATATCTTTGATTGGTGCAGGAAATATCGGTGGAACTCTTGCCCATATGATTGTACTTAGGGAGCTTGGTGACGTTGTTTTACTTGATGTCAGTGATGGAATACCGCAAGGTAAAGCACTTGACATTGCAGAATCATCCCCTATTGACAGGTTTAATACTAGCATCACCGGCACAAATAGGTACGAAGATATAAAAAACTCCGATGCAGTTATAATAACTGCTGGTATTGCAAGAAAACTAGGAATGAGCAGGGACGATCTCCTCCAAACTAATGCCAAAGTAATGAAGGAGGTTGGCGAAAATATTAAAAAATATTCTCCAAATGCGTTTGTAATAGTGGTTACTAATCCTTTGGATGCCATGGTTTCAGTGGTGCACAAATTTTCAGGCATTCCAACTAACATGATTGTTGGAATGGCAGGAGTGCTTGATTCTTCTCGGTTTTGCTATTTTCTTGCAAGTGAGTTAAATATCTCAATTGAAGATATATCTGCTTTCGTGCTTGGAGGACATGGTGATACTATGGTACCACTCATTCACTGTGCTTCCATTGCTGGCATTCCACTTACCCAAATCATTGATATGGGCCTCACCACACAGAAAAAAGTTGATGAAATAGTAAAACGCACTCGTAATGGTGGAAAAGAGATAGTTGATTTACTGAAGTCTGGGTCTGCATACTATGCTTCTGCCTCTTCAGCCATATGTATGCTAGAATCGTATTTAAAAGATAAAAGGCGTATACTACCATGTGCTGCTTATCTCAGTGGTGAATATGGCGTGAAAGACCTATTCATTGGCGTTCCTGTAATTATTGGAAAAAACGGAGTTGGAAGGGTATTAGAAGTTAAAATGGAATGTAGTGAACAAGAGATGTTCGACCAATCTGTGAAAGCAGTGAAAGATTTAGTGAAGTCTTTAGGTTTATAAGTAAATTAATATTTTATAGGATTTCTTGATAATTTGAATTTCGCAAACAGCCTAAAAAAGTTGCTTGTGGTTACCTCTGCGACTTTATCAGGTGATTCATCCCATAATTTCGCCAGGCAATCCACAACATATTTTACCATTGCCGGCTCGTTTTTCTTTCCTCTGTAAGGTTCAGGTGATAGATACGGTGCATCAGTTTCAACTAAAACACGCTCACGTGGTATATCCTGCGCAATTCCTCTCAATAAGCTAGCATTCTTAAAAGTAATAATTCCAGAAAATGAAATATACAATCCTAAATCCATAGATTGATAAGCAAGCTCTCTCGAAGAAGCAAAGCAGTGCATTACCCCACTAAAAGTGCCATTCTTCATTTCTGACTTTAATATATCAATCATCTCACAATCAGCATTTCTAGTGTGAATGACTAAAGGCAACCCAGTTATTTTTGCTGTCTCTATGTGCAATGCAAAACTTTTTTTCTGATTGCTTTTGTTATTAGATTTATAAAAATCTAATCCGGTTTCGCCGATGCTAATTACCTTTTGATTTTTGGTAAATTCAACTAGTTCATCAACACGTATACACTCACCGTTTTCTACAGTAGTATCAAGTGGATGTACACCAACAGAGGAGTAAACGTAATCATAGGATGAAGAAATTTTTAATAACTTAGGAACATCATCAATGCTCACGCATATATTATGTAAAACTTTTACATCATTTTGCTCTGCCCTCGAAATTACTTTCGGTATTTCATCATCAGAAAAATAAATCAAATGGCAATGAGAATCTACTATCATGAATTTATTATAATTTCATTCAATAATAGAGGCTTTTATTTGAGAAGAAAACTCTTCTATCACTGTTTTATAAACTTCTTTTTTAAAGGATATAGCATTTGCCACCAAATCATCTATACTTTGCCAACGCCATTCTTTGAACTCTGGATGATCAGTATAGTTAATATTAATGTCCTGATTCTCCCCATAAAACCTCATTAAGAACCATCTCTGCTTTTGGCCAGAATATCTCCCATTCCAACAAGTTGGTATAAATTCCTCAGGCAAGTTGTAGTATGTCCAATCCTTATTTTTAGCTACAATCTTTGCTTTATCAGTGCCAACTTCTTCTAGCAATTCACGTAACGCTGCATGTTTCAGCTCTTCACCATCACCAACCCCTCCTTGCGGCATTTGCCAGCAAAAGTCACTATCAAAGCGTTTTCCAACAAAAACGTGTCCTTGTTTGTTAAATAGCATTATGCCAACACAAGGGCGATACTTATCTTTCTGTTCAGCCACGAGTACGCTTTGTTAAATTATTTACAGAAGTTTTAACTAATTTTTCTCCATTGTTCATCCTTTTAACAATTCTTTCTGCAACTTCCTTTGCACTCAAGTTCGAATTGTCAATTTCAAGCGAACCTTCAGGCACAAATAGCCTTTTTTCTCTAGTCCTTTTTATGGCAAAATCTGAATCAGTAATTTTATCTTCCTGATCTCTCTCTTTTGATTCAACACGCTTTATTAGCTCTTCATTATTGCAATGTAATACTACAGGAAGAATTTCTACACCCATTTTCTCACCTAAATTTACCATTGAGCTGTATACTCTTTGGTCGTAGGAATCACCATCTATCAACTCATTTGTAAATATATAATGCTTTGATTTTATGTGATGTTCTCCCAGCACCGCTAGCATATTTTCTCTAACCGCAAAAATTTTTTTCCACAGGTCATCGGGAACTTCAGCATTTGGTAATTCAACCACGTTAAGTATGACATTGTTGAATAGATTATTACTTATTATCACTGCATCAATGATCTCACTAAGTTTTCGTGCAATAGTAAACTTGCCACTACTTGGAAAGCCGATTAAGTAAACAAGAGTTTTGCTCATAATAAGTACACTATTAGAAAACCACCATTAAGTTATATATAAAAGGATATGTATTGTATATACTGTTGCATCAAAAGCATAAACAATTTTGTCTTAGTAATATCAAAAATAGTTCATGTTTAGAAATTTTGAGTATATAATTATAAACAAATTATATAATTTAAGATGATGGCTGGTGTATCTGGTGATACAGAATTAATAAAAAACATGATTGTAAGCATCATAGATCAAAATAAAGGTCATGATATAGTCACTTTAGACGTGCAGAATAAAACCGTTATTGCAAAATATATGATTATTGCATCCGGTGATTCTAGTCGCCACGTGAAAGCGTTAGCTGAGTATGTAATAAAGAGTCTCAAGCCACATGATAAAGCAGACGTAGAAGGTATGAATGAAGGCAATTGGGTAATTGTGAATTTTCAAGGTATAATGCTTCACATATTCAGACCGGAAGTAAGGGAGTATTATAAAATAGAAGAACTGTGGAATTAACTTTCTTTCATTTGTAGGACTCATAGATTTAAATCACTTTAATTGACGAAGGCAAATCATGAAACATAAGTCCGAATTTTTGAATTTTATCCAAGAAAGGGGGTGCCTATACCAATGTACAAACATCAAAGGATTAGACCAGTTATTATCACAGAATAATTATATCGTTGCATACATCGGGTTTGATTGCACAGCTCCGAGTCTTCATGTTGGTCATCTCATGCATATTATGATGTTCCGTCACGTACAAAAATTTGGTTATAAGCCGATAGTTTTACTCGGAGGCGGAACAACGAAAGTTGGTGATCCATCTGGTAAGGATAAGACAAGAAGTGTCTTACCTATAGAAGATATCAACCAAAACATATCCGGCATAAAAAAAACACTCGAGAAAATGATATCCATCAATGATGGAAAGACTGGTGCTATCGTAGTAAATAACGCAGATTGGCTAGATAGTATAAAATATATAGATTTTTTACGCGATGTAGGAGTGCATTTTTCTGTGAACCGTATGCTAAGTTTCGATAGTATAAAAATTAGGCTCGATAGAGAGCAAAATTTAAGCTTTCTTGAGTTTAACTACATGCTGTTGCAGGCTTATGATTTTGTTGAATTGAGTAAAAAGTATGGCTGCCGTTTGCAGATAGGGGGATCAGATCAGTGGGGAAATATAGTAAATGGAATTGAGCTTGGCAAAAAGTTGAATTTACCTGAATTATTTGGTCTTACCACGCCTCTTTTATTAAACGCGCAAGGAAAAAAGATGGGTAAGACTGAAAGTGGAGCGGTATGGCTCGATGGCAATATGCTAAAGCCTTACGACTACTGGCAATATTTTCGCAATGTTGATGATCAAGATGTTGGGCATTTTTTGAGGTTACTCACTGATTTGCCAATTGACGAGATTAAAAAACTAGAGTCTCTAAAGGATCAAGAAATAAATGAAGCGAAAAAAGTTTTGGCAACAGAAGTAACAAAAATATGTCATGGTGAAAAAGAAGCAGAACTTGCACAATCTGCAGCAGTCTCTGCTTTTGAGAATGAAGATAGTTCATTACTTCCTGATTATGTCATAACAAAAGAACAAGTTGCAAATGGCATACCCTTAGTAGATCTGCTAGACAACACCGGTCTTGAACCTTCAAAAGGTGCTGCAAAGCGTTTAATACAGGGCAAAGGATGTAAAGTTAATGATAATACTATAAACGATGTTAACTATATAATAAATTTCGAGAGCTTTAAAGGTCAGTCATTTATAAAGCTATCCGCAGGGAAGAAACGCCATATAAAAGTTGTGGTGGGTTAAACTTTGAAGTAATACTAATTATTTGTTATTGAAAAAGCAAATAAACACATCATAAATCCGCTTAAACACGCAGTTATAGGCAAGGAGCGTTTTTTCAATTTGTCTTACTACCATTGATGTTTGGCACTAGATGCAATTAACCAATATCAAGTGCGTAACATTATAAAATCATCTGCAGGACCATATAAACGCTAACTATGGATTAGAAAGAGAATAGAGAGAGGAAGAGAAATAGGGTAAACTCCAGTATTTTAGCAACAATAGGAGGTTACCCAATGCATAAGAATATAACAGAGTTATTCTGTTTTGTAGATGATTATTGTAAAATAATAGATGAGAACTTTGCAAGTAGGCTACTAGCCAATGGTAAAAAATCTACAAGAATACCCGCAATAACGTATTCTGAAATTATAACAATAATCCTATTATATCATCAATCTAGATATGAAAACTTTAAATCCTTTTATATACGTTGCTTAAAGCCATTACACAAGTCAGACTTTCCAACACTACCTTCATATGATAGGTTTATTGCTCTAAAACCTCGGGTTCTATGGTATTTAGCAATGTTGCTGCAATGGTTATGTGAGCAAGCAAAAGAAACAGGTATCAACTATGTTGATTCAACTCCTATCGCATGCGAAAAGAATATCAAAAAACAAAGTTTTTGCTGGAATTGCAAAATTAAGCAAGAGCTCTTATGGCTGGTTTTATGTGTTCAAACTACATATGGTAATTAATGAAAAGGGTGAAATTCAAGGTTGACAAAAGGTAATGTTGATGACAGGGAACCAGTTCCAGATCTAACCAAAAAGCTAGTAGGTTTATTACTTGGGGATAAAGGTTATATCCAAAAAGATTTATTTCTGCAATTACTTGATAGAAATTTAAAGCTTGTTACCAAGATAAAAAAGGTATGAAAAACGCATTAATCTCGCTAAATGAGAAGATTCTTCTGAGGAAAAGATCTATCATCGAAACGGGTTTTGGTTGGGAGTGTTAAATAAACTGTATCAAACCTCTATTTTTTATATCAATTTATTATTTTTTTTTACGGTTTAATACAGTTTATTTAACACTCCCCCTGCCACTTTTGGGGTGTTTTCATACCAATTTTCTATAGTATCATTGATGAAGTGAAAGAAATTTCCTCTTTTTTCTAAAAATTGATTATATTCGTTATGGTTACTGACTTTCATTTTTTGTGGCATATACTCCTCAAAGTATTCATTTTTTAACGGAGCAAGTATTCACCTTAGATTTTTCTCTCTTTTTTTTTACCTTGCACAACCTCCTTGCTATGCAACAAAGCCATCCATAGTTAGCGTTAATAAGATGGTGATCACCTGTATTTATAACAATCAACAATAAATTTAAATGGTATTATACCACTTAGAGATGCCTGAATATTGGACAAAGTAAAGCTGATATCAACAGTTCGATTCTCCACCTTCTTATTTTGTTCAGTTGTAAAAACTACAACAGCACTTCCAGCGAATGTGACTATGTCCTTAATTGGTCGGTCAATGGATAACTTTACTATATTTATGTTGGAAATTTTTTTCTTAGATAAAGACAAATCACTAATTTCATTGCTCATTTTTTCTTGAAAACCTTGATATACTTTATATATGGAGTTGTTTTGTATGAAATTTTCTCGGTATTCTGGCTCAATAACTCTACTAGATTCATATGTTTCAACGTATTTACTTACTAAGTACTTGGCTATAGAAGTGTATTCATCATCTTCTTCATTAAAACTAAGCTTACGTATTATAGAGAACTCATCTTCTGTGTAATTCACATATTTTATAAAATTTAAATCTCTTTTAATAGGGAACAACAGGTATATATTTAGTAGTAATAGACATAAGCACACTAGGAGAAATGATACTATCAATACCATCCAAGATCTTTCTGCTATACAGGACAGATATCTATAACAGTACCATTCAATTGCTTTACTAAAATAACTCTTGTTTTTTACTGATTCAAGCAACTTGTCTTCCATAGTATAAAGCCCTATTGAATTATCATAACAACAATAAACCCTAAAAATTTTTAAATATATTTAAATTTTCTAAAACAGGATGAATGATTATATCACCTTGTTCAGCAATAAGGCAGAATTTGTCGATTTTGCTCATATCCACATTTATCATCTTTACATTGAAATTTCCAGGATCATAGGTATTACCATCTGCACTTTTGTGGTAATTATAATAACGTAATTTATCTTGGTCGTCAAAATAACCAAATTCATCAGTGAGGGCTCCCATCTTTTTGCCTCTGTCACCTTTAACTAGCCCGAATAAATCCGCTGCATGGTTTCGAGATCCAGGCTCAACAGCTCCATCCATAGCAAAAAAACTCAGGTGCGTGACCAACATGTTCCTTAAATTTTAGGTTATGGGTCTTTTTCACACTACCAAAATCCACAAATTTATATTCATCTGAAATACCAGAATATTGTGGATCATATTTTTTATATTCAAAAAACTCATTGCCTAAAACGTTGCAAAACGTTAATTTATAATTACCGTCGTTCAATTTGACAACTTTAAGGTAATGAAAATCTCGAGGAATTTTTACCTCTTCTTTTATAATATGTTTACGCACAACAAGCTCGCCACTGAGCATGTGATAGCCAATTTTTGGTAAAGTAGCTATATTAATTGTTTTGTTTAGCTTAAAATTTGCTTCATAAATACCATTTGATAGCTCCTTTCCTTTTTCTAAGGTTACGTCCTGGTCTAGAGCGATATTCTTAATTAAGCTTAATTCTTCCTGCATGTTCAGTATAGCTTTCGTCAAAACTTCTATCGATTGCCATACAGTTAATTTATTATCAGTCAAACCACTTACTTCAAATATCAAATTAACAGTATTTTATCACAAATTTATGCTAAAAGTATTATGCTCAGTGGACTGATGCTATGATATTAATTGCATTAGCTAAAACATGCTTTTTATCTAAGTGGAGTTGCTTAGCAGCAACAAAAAGTTCATCTATTTTCTTCCACTTACTTAGCAAAATTTCAACACCATTTACCTCTCTTTTTATTTTTTCTAAAACGAAGGCTTGAATTATATATGATGCTAGTTCTAACTCGGTTTCGCTGTTTATTACTTTATTAATTGCTTCGGGGTTATTTAAATTACGAAGGAATGTATAAAAGCATTTGTATGATTCACAGGCATCGCTACTTATTGCATTTATTATCATTCCTGGTGTTCCAGAGAATAGGGTAACAATTTCATCGAATACTTGATCATCAAATTTACATTGAGATGAAACAACTTGCTTCGTTTCATCATAAGTCAGTGGCAGTAAATTTAGTTGAAAGCACCTACATTTAATAGTGGTTTGTATATTGTATGGCTTGTGGCTAATTATGAATATTTTAGAGTTCTTTGGTGGCTCTTCTAATATTTTTAATATCGCATTTTTAGCGTTGTTCGTCATTGCTTCTAAGTTGTCTATAACAGCTATCTTGTATTCTGATTGAATAGGGCTTAAGTGCAGAAAATTTTTCATTTCTCTCACCTTTTCTACTCCTATTGTGTCACCTTCAACAATGTGCAAATCCAACGCTACTTCATCATAGTTTTTTATAAGAAACCAATTAGAAAAGGATTTTACGAGTGTTGCCTTTCCTATTCCCTTTTTACCACAGACAAGCCAAGATTGAGCAGACGAGTTGTCCATCAACTTTTTTTTGGCTTGATCATGACCTATTACTTTTTTCATTCCTCCTCCTATCGACCTCAGCCTGAAAACATATTACTTGAAGTGAAACTGCACCCTCTCTTAAAACCTTAATCTTATCTCCAGTTAAGTCAATAACAGTAGATTCTATATCGGAAACTAATTTATCATCTTCAATTACCGCAGACAGATATTGCTTAATAGATTGAGGTATATCGCTTGCTTTGCATACACTTTTTTCTCCTGAAATATTGATACTAGTTGCAACTATTGGAGTTTTCAGCTCATTTAATATTGAAATTGCAATAGGATGATTAGGAATTCTTACGCCTATGCTGCCTTTAAAGAATTCATTTGGTAATATGTTATTATTTTTAAGCGGTAAGATATAGGTAATTGGTCCAGGAGAGAAGTGGTTTATTAAACTAAAGTATTTTTCCTCTAGCTCTGCTATTTTTGTCAAACTGTAAATATCACTAACAGATATAGATAGTGGTTTATTTTGAGAACGCTTCTTTACCTGGTATATTTTCTTTATAGCTCCACTATCTAGTGCACTACAAGCAAGAGCATAAACTGTCTCTGTTGGAAAACACACTAACAAGTTGTTCTGTATTGCATTTATTATTTCAGATATCATATAGCTAAAAACTTACATCCATATTATACAGCATAAGCAGTAAATAATTTTATTTCGGCACCAGCTTTTTTCTGGCGTGTTTTTCTTCAGCTGTTAAACTGCTATCTTATAATGGATTTTGTCAGCAACCGCTAGGTTTTTTCGATTGCTGTGCAACAAAGTCATTCCAGCTTCACATGCTGGAATGACACCACTTGTTGTAAAAACAAATGTTTGTTCATAAATTGCAACTAGCTATAAATATTTAAGAAATTTACTAAACAAAAAAAAGGCAAAAAACTGTTAGCTAGTTATTCATTATCTATCTTATAATATTGGCGTTTTTTTTGATGTCTTAAACGACTTACAAGCGCGTTTCAGCTTGAAAACCCAAAGTTTTAAGACAATGCAGTGCATATAATGCGAAAAATCAAACATAAGATGCCAAAAAAAGAGTGTAAAGAATCTAGCTATAAGGCGGGAAATGCCAATTCTTAGGTGATAATGTAAATACTTCAACACCGTCTTTTGTTACCCCAAGCGTATGCTCAAACTGCGCAGAAAGTGAAAGGTCACGTGTTGTTACTGTCCAGCCATCTAGCTTGCTGAGCAGAGTTTCATGTTTTCCAGCGTTAATCATTGGTTCTATTGTAAAAAACATGCCTTTCTTTAAGACAAGAGTTTCATCTTTATCATAAAAATGCACTACATTTGGCGGAGCGTGAAAGACTTTTCCTATACCATGTCCACAATAGTTACGTACGATAGAATAGCCAAAATCTTCAATATATTTCTCTATAGCAAGCCCAATTTCATTTAATTTATTACCAGGTTTAACTTGTTTTATCGCATTCATCAATGCGCCATAAGTAGCATCACATAAGCGTTTTGCTTTTATTGATGGCTTACCAGTCCAAAACATACGACTCGTGTCGCCATGCCAGCCATTTAAAATTACCGTGACATCGATATTTACAATATCTCCATCCTTAAGCGGCTTATCATCAGGAATGCCGTGACACACAACAGCATTTTTTGAAGTGCAAATCGATTTGGGGTACCCTCTATAGTTCAATGGTGCTGGAATTGCGCCTGCTTTGATTATAAAGTCATGACATAAATCATTTAACTCATTAGTTGTTACTCCTACTTCTACATGTGGTGCAATAAAATCGAGAGTTTCAGCTGCTAACCGGCCAGCTTTACGCATAAACTCAGAGTCTTCCTGTGAATGTATAGTTATGCCCATATTTTCCGTATATTATTGTAATTATCATACACATTTTTGTGCAGAATTAATAACTTTGTTTATAGCCTGCCATGTCATCAAAGTAGTCCCCATAGGTTCTAGCGTCAAGCGTATAACTGCACAAGCATTATGATTTGACCAGCCTTCATCCAATAGAAACAAAAAACTACTTGACAACCTTTGCCGATACCCTTACCACAGTATTGGAGCTATTCATTTAGCTTCAATCTGTGCAGATTAAACGACGAAAGTACCACGGTTGGTGTCTTATGTTTAATTTTTTGCACTATGTGCGCCTCATGTCTTTATTAATTTCACCTAGACTTCTAGGTTTTTCCCTATACAAGCTGAAACGCGCTTATAAGTCGTTTAAGACAGTATAGTACGCCAATTTGCAGAATTAGGGAGTGAGCAACTTCTACCACGGGATTTCTTTTGTCTTTTTTTTTGCTTGGTAAATTTCTTAAATATTTATAGCTAGTTGCAATTTATGAACGAACATTTGTTTTTACAACAAGTGGTGTCATTCCAGCGCGTGACGATAAAATTCTGGAATTTTATCAAGCAGGTAAGCATATTTTATGGAAAACTGGATTCCAGACACAGGATTTGGTATTACCTGAGAGCTTCTCGAGTTGCAAAAACATTTTAAAGTCTGAAAGAATGATGTGGAAATTTTTGGATGATCTAGAAAACACTCCGCTACCATGCTGAGCGGCAGATACGGCATTATGTTGTGTATCGCAAAAACTCATATTTTACACAATCGGAGCGAGGAAATACACTCCTCGAGCGAATAATTTCGTTATACTTAATATGGAAGCAAAAAGATTTGAATCCTTTTCCGCAGCTTCTTATCTATCGTTTCTTAAACCGCTTTTATGGATACCTGTAACACTATCAACATTTAAACTAGATCTTGCCTTATTCTCATCAGTTAATTTATCAGAGTTAATGTACTCAAGATTTTCTATTGTATCTATTACATTCTGTTCACTACAATTCAAGCTATACAGTCTTCTCATTAAAGGTATTGTAATTTTCTGAATAAAATTAGAAATTATTTGGTTACTGTTGTCATTTGACTTATCCCAAGCATCGAGGATTTCTTGATGATTCTTCTTTTTTTTTAGCTCTTTCTTAATAAACTCACATGCCTAATTTTCCGCATTCATTCCAATTCTATCTTCCATAAAGTATTCCACCCTAATACCAGGATGTATTCCTTCTAATGACTTTAGCATTGCACCAATAATGCCGGTAAAGCAGGTTTCAGGAACAACTGTTCCTTTAGCATAGTTCATGGCATACATTAAAGACCTTACCAACTCTTTCCTTTTTGCTGTAATTGATTCATCATCTCCACTATTACAGGCCTTTAGAACCAAATATAAAATTTGCCACCCTGTGAGTCCAGAAACACGAACTTGTTTATCATCATTGCACCATTCTCTAAGAAAACTAATCAAATCTCTTTTATTATTGTTTCCAAACTCTTTTTCCCCTTCTACGAACTTAACGAACTCAACAAATTCATCATTACGTATAACACCATTGGGTTCTGGTATCTTCTCGCCATATTCACCTTTGAGTGTATTAATACTGTCAACAATGCTATTGTTTGCCATATGAGGCATCATATGTTCTTTCATAGCACTCATCATATTCTTTGTGCCAATTAGATTCTCATATAAACCATTGGAAAGTAGCTTTAATGAAGCTTTAAGTAAGGCTATGGGGTTAAGCTTTGCTGGTCTTGTTTCAGGCTGTAATAGGATTATTCCAATTGTCAGTGGTATCGGTGCTAATAGCCAAGATAATATTAAAGGCTTACAAAAAAAATAATAAATTGTTAGCCCCGCAATACATGAGACTAAGATTGACTTGATTATGTTACCTTGACCAAATATTTTCCAATATTCTTTTTTACTTATCTTCTCCCCACCTTTTATTTTTTTATATCCAAGAAATGTTTTGATTTCTGTGTCATATAGAGCAGATACCAAGCTGACTGCTATCGAGGTAGGAATGGTTGCTATAGCTAATGCATAATAAAAAGATAAATAGAGAGCAGTTCTAACTTTACTGGAACCAATATGAGGAAATTGTGCTTGAGAAAAACCTAAAATAACCTACTCCTTCATACTACCAAATTTTCATAATAATATTATATAATGGTTTTAAATTTCAATGTTTAAGTATCTTATCATCCGCACACTCATCATATTCAATTTCAACTGTAGAGTGTGCTATTTCAAACTTATCCAGCAATATTTTTTTTATTCCATACAAAATATCAGTGTGTTGCACGCTTCGCTTAATTTTAGCGTGCATAGTTATTATGAAATAATTATCAGACAGTGACCATGCATGTATATGGTGCACATCTATCACTTCAGGTAGTTCAGATACAATCTCACTTTTTATTTCCTCAGCAGAGATACCTTCAGGTGTACCTTCAAGGAGTATATGGCAGGAATTCTTGAGAATTTTATAGCCGCTATTTAGAATTATTACGCTAACAAATACTGATAATATTGGATCTACTATTTGCCACCCAGTAAACATGATAATTATGGATGCAAGTATAGCAGCTACAGAACCTAAAATGTCTCCTATAACGTGCAGTACGGCGCTTTTTATGTTTATGTTGCTTTCGCATTTACTGTGTAATACAAAAAAGACTACAATATTAGCAATCAGACCAAGTGTGGCAATCATTAACATTATTTGCCACTCAACATTGACTGGGAAAATAAATCTCTTTATTGACTCAATTATGATGATTACTGCAATGAGAAATGGAGTTAAACCATTGACAAATGCTGCGATTATCTGCAATCGATGGTACCCGTATGATCTTTGCAGGTCAGATTTCTTAGCTGAAAACCTGTGCGCCACCCAACTTAAGACTAAGGCAAAGAGGTCAGTGAGCATATGTCCTGCATCTGATAGCAGAGCAAGCGAATGTGAAATTGTTCCACCCACTGTCTGCATGAGCATTGTTATCGCGACTATTATTATGGAATAGATTAAGCGTTTGGACTCCGTTGCTGAGTGTTTACCATTGTGTACCACTGCCATATAAAATCTTTTCATGAACAAAAATGGGTAACACTGGACTCGAACCAGCGACCGCTTGCACGTCAAGCAAGTGCTCTACCAACTGAGCTAATTACCCATTGTGGCTTTAGTATAGTGCTTCAACAGGATGAAAGTCAATTTGCTTTTAAACTATTGATTTTTCGCGTAGCTTTTGGCAGCGCACTAGGCGTATCATCCAGGAGCAAAAAACTACTTGATAAGTTCCTCCAAACCCATTATCAGGACAGTAAGGGTATTTCTGACTCAAAACTTGTTTTTTGATCTGCGGGCTCAATGACAAAATTCAGTAAAAACTCAGGATATTTTCTGGCGGATTGTATCAAATTATAGCGGCTGCATGTCTTTTTCATTTTTTCTACATTCAGCCAAATCGCACTTAAACTAAGCGTCAGTAAATTATTATAGCGCCAATTTAAAGTATTATAGAGTCAAAACTTGCCACTCGGGATTTCTTTGCCTTTTTTTTGCTTGGTAAATTCCTTAAATATTTATTACTAAAATAGTATCCTAGATCCCAGTATCAAGTACTTGGATGACAAGAAAAGGAGACGCTGGAATGACACACCATTGTTGACTGGTAAAATGGTATCTTAATTTTGTCCTATTGCCATTGGCATTAGGAAGAAAGTTGTAGACACAAAATCAGTCGACTACTTTTTTTTGATTGTATCTATTGCTCGACCAATTTCATCTTGTAAATCATCACAGTCATTTTTTTCATCATGATTTAGCCCTTCAATTCTGCTTTCTAGCTCTAGCTTAATTATAGTGTTGATTTTATCTATGTTATCGAGAAAGCTTTTACATTCTTCATCACTATATTCCTCACCAGATGCCTTTCTTTCGATAAACAGGTCTTTAAACCCTGCTAGATCGGAATTCTGATCGGTATTCAGTACAACATTTCTCTCTATGAAGCTAAGATCCGATAGTAATAAACTAACCTCGAGTAGATCTTCACTTTTAATGTTTGCAAGATTATCAAGGTTGTCTAAAATATTAAACATCTTGAGTTCTTCCTGAGCAATTTCTTGATCTTCCTTGTCAAATTCAGACAACAATTCTCTATCATCCACGAATTTCTCACTAAGAGCTTTATTGAGCTTTGAAAGATTAATATCATCTTGCTTAGTGTTATCCAGCAACAAGTCTACTCTTGCCCTACGCGCATTTAAAATGTCGTCGTAGTCACTTAGCTTGATGTTACCGTCTTTGTCCTGGTGCAGTTTATAATAATCAAGACCTTTGAAGTTTTTTTTACTGATCTTCATTGCTACCCTCTTCCTTCTCACCCGGTACACTTCTTTTTACTGATCCTTTTGATGAATTTTTCAAAAACTCATCTGATTTCTTCGAATTTGGCTCACTAGGCTCTAGTGATTTATCCGGACACGGCGCACTTGATTGACTACTATCACCTTCATCCTTGTATCTCTCTGGCTTTCTTTTGCGCCCTATGGTGTAATCATGAAGTTTGTCCAAGAATTCTCGCCTATGCGATTTTGCTCTATAGAGTAAGTTATGGTTATAGCTATGCTTTCCTATAGAATCAACACCATGTTCCCAGGTAAATTTCATAGCATCTTCTATTGTATAACCCAAGTGTGATCCCACGCATCCTTTGTAATAATCTAAATACCTACCAATTCTTTTGTGTGTAATATCTTCCTTGTCAACTCCAAACGCCTTGTAAATTTTTTCCTCAAGTTTATCGACGTCATTTTCAGGCGATGTTGCAAATTTTGTTGCTTCGATAGTAGCACCTACAAACTTACGTGGCACATCAATGGCGTATTTCAACACACCTCCAACTCGTGGTATCCTGCCCAGTAGATTAGCCGTACCTCCGGCTAATCTATCCGGTAAATGAGTAGCCCAACTGCCTAAAGACTCTAGTCTTCCGCCAACTGTATCTTGCACTCCTGATTTGCCAGAATATAAGAGTTGACTTACAAGAGATGCATTTGGGTCGCCACGTGCAGTAGCGCTTGGAGAATGCTTAGAATACATACTAGATATGTTGTAAACACTGTAGCCGCCACCGGCAATACTTGAGCCCATTTGTTGTACGAACTCACGTAAGGAGAACATTAAGAATGAAAGTAAGAACAATATAAAGATTTCCCCTGCATTGATTAAATAACCTCTCTGTATATCTTGTACCCTTTGATAGTCGCTATTTTCTTGATATTTCTTTTTATTTACATCATGAAAATTCTTTAATTCGCAGCTTACACTTCGCTTAATTATATTCTGCACTAAAACCCTTATTTTATTTATTATTTCCCTGTAACTGCTGCACTTGTTTATATCTTGGCAGTGGTGCTCTACTATTTTATTAATATCATCACCACCTATCTTATTATTTATACTATCTATCAACGATAAGATATCAGCCTTTTCTGATGCATGGGATAAACTGTTTGTTAAGCGTACTAGATCTTTTTCACTACAGTTCTTATCAACCACTATGTCACTTTCTGCTATGTAATGGTCTGCTGGATTCTGCTCAGTACCAGGAACTGGGTTAAAGAAGGGATAGTCTATATAACGGAAGCCTTTTCCAATGTAATCCGGTGGAAGAAGGATATACCCAGCACCACCAGTAAATTTTATTGTGCCATCTTCTCTGCTTAGTTTTTCTATGCCTTCTATGCTTTTGTCTACGTTCAATGGGGAAGCCTCTTCGATAGTGTAAGGTACAAAAATTTGTCCTGGAGTCCAACCAAAGTACTGTTTATCAATGATACAAAAACCGCCAAACATCCATTTTGGAGCACACAATCTTACCTCAAGCCATTTATTGTAGCATACAGTGAAACCTAGCTGTCTATAGAAGGTATTCATTATAATTGCAGCCAACAATGACAGCAGGGCAAATATCATAATCGATTGTAAACAGAAACTAATACAGAATTTTATCCAACCTTCAAATAGATTTTTCAGCTGTGAAAATAAGATAGAAATTAGAAACAGTGGCATTATGGCTATAAGAAAAGCTATACCCACGAAGCCGGAAAGGAATATTATGTAAGCATATACACATAGCAGGAAATATAAAACGATCCCTATGAGAATTGCCGGTATCATAAGTATGCTTGCCCACATTTGGTAATGCAAAAGCGCTGCAAACTTTTTCCAAACAGAGTAAGCAAAAAACTTATTGAACATGTCCTCCATAAAACTGAACAATTTAACGCGGGCTTCTCCACCGGCTTCGGCAGGGTTCCAATTAGCATCTGTATTCGTATTAGGAGCAAAGCTAGTAATTACATTTATCATATATTCAAGTCCTTCAACAAACAAAGTAAGGAAATGATCGTAGAAAAACTTAAAACTTCCGGGAGATATAAGCACTATTACTAGAGTGATTTTCATCATCTTGATGAGCATATCATGCTTAGTCTCTCGTATCATACCAAAAAGGTAAAGGAGCGATGAAATCATTATAAATAGGACAAGCAAGGAAAGAACAAAATTATGAAAACTTGTACTATTTTCAGCTATATTCTGAAACATAGCCTGTGCGGCTGCAGGGTCATTACTGTCAAAATACTTTTTGCAATTTTTATTGATCAATAATACACACTTTAGGTAGTGATAAACGTAATCAAAAAATCCAAAACTACTTGGTTTCTGCACTCCGCTCAAAAATTCAAAAGAGTAGCCGCCTACATTATCTAAGTAATATCTGTCTAATATTTTTACATATATTTTCCATCCTTTTTCCAATTCTAGCATATCGCAATTTCTGCCCTTTAATTTAGTTCTATCTCCTCTCTTTAAAGTAAAAAGTCCGCTTCCATCTTCTGCTACGGAATTGTAACCCAAATGTATAGTGGGAGATTCGGGATTGCGCATAGATTTCAGACTTTCGTTAGGGTTGTTATCACCCGGCCTTTTAAACAGAAAGTAAGCACCATGACCGTTGGTAAACCAACATGGAGCGCCACGTGATACTATGCTTTTGCAATCATCCTCATTAATGCGCTTACAATTTACAGTACAACTTGTACTAGAACTACTTGAAAATTTTTGCATACTAGATTTATAATCATTGCAAACCAAGTGAAAGTCAGGCAAGCTATTATCGCCTTGTTGGCCTTCGAATTTGGTTGCATATTTCAGCTGCTCCAAGCTTTGCAAGTTGTAACTGCCTTTAGATTCTTTCTTATTATTATTACTCCAAGATGTCCATGCACCATTAACTCGTACTATTAAGTCGTCTCCATTGGTCTCGAGTCCGGTATCCTTCCACTTCACCACTTGATTAGGGTGAAAACCATAATTGATTTCGCCGGTCTCAGGATCAATAGGTTCTCCACTTTCACCTTCTGGAAAAAACGCATCATGACCAATTGGAAAATGAGCACCAACTGTAATAGGTTCAGGACCAAAATAGTCAGCAGATATGCATCTTGGAAAAGGCATATCGTTTTTATCACAACCTGTTATCAGCGTATAAGCTGCAAGAAGTAGTAACCTAAACCAAAATGTGCCTAAGCGTAACTGCATATCTAAATTTTTTCCAAATATAGAAATAAAATTTTACTTAAAATATCTTTTTAATTAGTTACTCTATGATATCACTTATGTATTATCATCCTCCTTTTTTCTTTCTTTATTTTCAGCTTTATTACTAGGATCATTTCTTCTTATTTTATCAGAACCTTCTTGTTGCTCTGATTGTTTTGGTGTTTCAGGGTTAGAGCTTACAGAATTTTTCTTCATTTTTTTATCAGAATCTCCTTGTTTATCTGGCAACTTGGCCTCAATTTGTGTTCGATTTTTACCCATTTGCTGCTTGATTCCCTGTATCATATGCTGAGTCTTATCATCAAGTCCAATAGTTGACAGAATAGCTTGTGATGCGCTCCCAGCAACCGTGCCAACACTTTGAGCAACTCCAAAGCCAGAGCCGAATAGTGCTTGTGCCATCATCTCTGATACAGAAACAAAAACTTCCATTGCGCTAGCAATAATGAGGTATATAATTGCCTGAATTAGGTCTATAGGTAATGCCGCAAAGTGCCCGCCAGTTTTCGTTCCATCACTTAATGCAACATCAACACTAGTGCCAGGACTATATCCAAGAGGCAGTATAGATTTCATAAGACAGAAATCATAGGACAAGAAATTTATACTAATTAAACATTGATAGCATGCAGAGAAATTTGTGAGGTTGTACAAAACTGAATACATCAGTTGATTTAAAATGGATAAAGATGAAAATAAAATTATCGGCTGTACTGCAACATGAGCAAGTGTCTTTATCCAGTTATCAAACAGGGACTTAGTCTGTTGAAATAAGATAAACACGATAAATAAAGGTGTTAATGACAGCAAAAACGCCACTAGGACAGTAGATATCACATATCTTAATGTAGCGCTAATAATACATTTTAAGAACATAAAACTAGCATGGAGTATTATCAAAAAAGCGATAAAACCAAAAGGACCAGCGAATATCAACGATAAAAACTTCAACCATGTTTCTCCTGTGAGTAATATTCCTGCTGTTAAATCTAAGAACGCAAATCTTTTATCTACTTTATCTCCTTCTCCTATATAACCAGAGAAACTATCTACTAAATAAGTGCTACTGTCCATAAAAAGTTTGGATAAAGTTGTGCCAAAGAGTTCCCAGCTCTTATCGCTAAAGGCAAAAGCTATAAATGCTATCTTCATCATCCTTACAATAAAGTCAAATTGACTTAGCTGTATTGTTCCAAGCATATAGCCAATGACAGTAAATATAATGTATAAAGTAAGTAAAGCTCTTATCCCTTGAAGAAGGCCTTCAGCATACCCTTTGTATAAATCTTTGACGCTATCTCCAATTACTTCTCTTTTTATAAAGTCAAATACCTTTTTTACATTTGATGAAATGAAATCGTTAATCTTTCTTTTGACAAATAAGGTTATATTATACTCATTATTTTTATAATATTTGCCTTTTTCGTCTGTAATATCTTCTTTTTCTACGTTACTTACATCGATACCGAAATATATCTTCTTAGATTCTTCATCCTGAAAATGTTCTCCGCTTACTATATCTAATATAGTATACTTATCTTTTCCGTTTCTTACTCCTACTACTTTGAAATCATTAGTTCCCACGCCACTCAAATCTTTAGGTGGCTCATTACCTAAATACATATACAGTTTTTGGCCATTAACGTATTCACATGATCTGGTTACTTCAACATGGTACCCGCCCCTATCAGCTCCATAGAAACCATAGTCTGCAATAGCGAGCATTACATCACTACCATGCGGTACATCTCCGTTTACATCATAATTATAATTCAACCTTAAAGAAAAATCTTCAAAATTATTGATGGTTTTTGAACACTTAAATACATAATCATACCCTTCTCGCTTATCATTTTCACCTGCACCCTTTTCTCTTGGGAGACATTGAGCAACCCTAGCGCCACCATTCTCCCTATCAAACCTACGATTCTTTGTAGGGTCAAAATTACCAATTTTCGCAACAAGAGCTTCAGCCCAGAAGATATTTTCGATGTCTTCTTTGCTGTTTGACGTAAAACCAGGGCTACCTTTACTTTCTTTAATTTCCTTAAGCTTGCCTTCAACCTCTTTAAGGTGAGAATACATGTTGCATGTATTGTTGTTAGCATCGTATTTTTTGTATCTTATAGAGGAGACACAATTTCGGTTTCCTTTTTTACGCAAACCCTCATTGAATATACCTTCTTTGGTGTAACATATGTTCTGGTAGTAACAATTAAGCTCATAAGAGCCATACTTTTTTATCTCGTTAAGATTACAGTTTTTTCCGTCGCATAATTCATTCAACCCTACTTTTGCTTGTCGCAAATCTAACAGCGCGCCATTTACCCATGGTTCGTCGTCCTTAATGAAATATTTATTAAAATGCACTTTGTTATCATATGGAGTGTAGCCGTTACCAACTAACACTTTTCTTTTTTCTATGTCCTCTTTATTGAGATTAGGAAATTTTACTGCAGTCCTTTTGCCATTGTTTCCACAAAAGAACGTTCCTCCATTGAGCATTTCTTTTATTGTAACTCTTTCTTTGTCATCTTCTTTTTCAGTTCTATAACAATTGTCATCAAAGCTGATTTTTTCTCCTGGGTTGTCATAATCAATTATTATCTCTCTAGGAACCAAGTTAAAGCTTAACTTATCACCAGGATTTACTTTAATTCCAGTGTCTACATAACGTCTATCGCTACCAAATCCTTTACCACCACACAGTTCGTTTTCACTTACGCCTTTTTCGTCAACGCCGTAATTATTAGGCACATCGTTAATATTTGCGGCTTTACTATAATTTGGAATTGAATTATCAGCACAAAATACGGCAGGAACAAGTACTTTTCTTGGATTCTTGTCTTTTCTATGGGGGCAAAAATTTACTGATCCGCCAAGGGTAAATTTGATTTTTTCATTCTTACTAATTACTTGACCAGAATCAACCCAATGAATTTTAACTCCTTCATTATCTTTACGAACTGGAACATTCACGTTAACACTAGTATTTCTGCTTTGCAGTCCAGGCTCAACACAATCGATGTTACAGCCAGTGATTGCAAGGTACAGTATCAATAATAGTGATCTTCTATTTATCATGGTGCGCCTTCTGACCCTCCTGGCCCCCTAGACGGTTGAGTCCTTGGTAATTCAAGTCTTTTGCTTGGTGCACCTGACGGTTGAACACCTCCTCCTCCAGCCTGTCTTCTGTGGACGCTTTGCTCATCTAATCCTACTAGTCCCATTAGGCTCTGTTGATATTGTTTTCCAGGTTCTTCGTGCACATAAGCACCAAACAACGAGTCAGATATTTTCGAAGAAGCTTCGACTAAAGCTTTCATAGCATGACCTAAGATAACAAAAGCGATCATAGCAGCGATATTAGGTGTATGCTTAGAAGCATATCCATAGAAGATGCAAAATTCAAAAATCTTTAGGTTAACATTAAGTATACATGTAGTGCAAACCTCAAAATCAAACACTGAATATATGATGTAATCCATAGCTTGGCTTATCAGCGATATAAAAATTAAAAGCACCACTGGATGAATCGCAAATCTCGCCAAGTTTTTGACCCAATTGTGAAACATCTGTCTAGTGTATGTAAACAGAAGGCAGATAATAAAGATAGGTGTTAGAGAAAGCAATAGCATAACTATTGCTATAGATGTAACAAAAGAAAATAAGGCGTTAAAAATAGATAATACCACTATTATTAAGCCCCAAATCACTAAGCAAAAAGATACAATGCCTAGAGGGCCAGAAAATATAAGAGATATTATTAACAACACTGAATGTGATGATAAAAATCTATTCAACGGCAAATCAAGAAACTCAAAAACATTTGATGTCGTGCCCCTAAAATTTGCTATTTCTATCAACTGTTTTGGAGTGTTGATAAAGATAGAAAAAGCATTGTTATAAAAAAAATCCCAACTATTATCTCGCAGAAGTTGGGTAATAACTCCTATCTTTACACATATAATTAAAAACTCATATATAGAAACATGAGTTAAGCCAAAAAAGTAATAAAGAGTATACAATACTATATACAATACTAACAGCGATACTATCGTGGATCTAATAGTCTTCGTTCTATTTGATGCTACAAAACTTTGATAGAGAGACTTTACAGGGTTAGACTCAGAGTGGACCGCATTTGGATCTTTGTAGCTAGAACTGAAAAATGCAGTTTTTACTTTTTCATCAAAAAAATTATATATTACACTAAAAGTTCTTGTAGATGGTTCTTTGGTCGTTAGGTTAATGCTGAACTGACCTTCGTTTTCCTTATAATCGCAACCATGGTCTCTTACCCCGTAATATATGGTGCCGCTTTTGTCTTTTAGCTTGTCTTTTAAGCCTTCCATGTACTCAGTATCATGAACTCTGTTAATATTAACAGGTATATCTCCCTGGGTTTCGTCAGGGTCATGTTCAGGGAATGTGTCAGACACACCTATGTACAAGTCATCTTTCGGACTAGGTATTCTTGTTACTCTTATGTTGTAGCCACCCTTGCCATTGCTATCCCCTAACCAGAAAGTTAATTTTGGTACTGGATGATCTTTTTTTATCTCGTGGTTATAATTAGTATATGTACCACCATTTTGCGAATATTCAAAACTTTCATCATCCATATAAATTCTTAAGTGCGGGACATCAGTTTTGACTTTTGCATTCTTTAAAACATCACCAATAATCTCAGCATCTGCGAATTTACCACCAGAATTATTTAAAGCGCTAGTAATAGAATTAAACAATTCGTGTTCTGTAGTATTATATTCAACATAAGCGTAACTCTCTTCTTCTTTGTTAGGATTGTAAAGCTTATATATACGCCCACAGGCAAGATTCAGAATGTACGTATCTACTTCGCTTACCTGGCCGTCTGAAAGCTCGCTGCAATCTATATTTTTTCCTTGTTGTTTTATAGAGTTGATGATCTCTTTAATTTTCTCTTCATCTTGATCTGACTCTGAAGAATCGAGACTCCGATACCCTTTCCCATTCAACCACTTTAACTTTTCTGGGTCGCCTACAATGTATTTATTAGGGCATATTGTGTACTTGTATTCTCCATTTTGCCATATTGCCTGACATTCATTGTGATTTAAAACATGTGCAAAATACTCCGTCTCTCCTTCACCGCAAATCTCGTCAATTTTTTTATAGGTGACCGTGCCATTATCGTTTTTACACATTTTACTCCCAATGACACTAAAGCTTATTAAATCACCAACTTTAAGTGCGAATGGTAATGTAACAGCAACAGGATCTTTCCAGGGTTGAGCTGCAAAATCTTCATACCGCTTAGGACAAAAATTAACCTTGCTGGGCACTATGCTAATCTCTGTTACTTTTATACTATCTGAGATATGGACACCAGAATCAACCCACTTCTGCTCTGTTGACACTACATCTAATTTCTCGCGCAAGCCTGATAAATCTTCTGGTTTAATACAGTGATACTCACAACCGGATAACAAAAGGAGTACCACTATTAACAAAAACTTACGCATAACCTACCAAAGTTTTGGCTACTTGAACTTTTAAGCACCTGTTATCCATTTTGACCAGCACCACCAGAATTACCTCCTTCACTTCCAGCGGCTTTAATAGCTTCACTAGTGGCCTCTTTAAGAGCCCCTCCAGTAGCGTCAGCAGCTCCAGCACCTGCAGCTTTAGTGGATGGTCCGCCTTTATCATCAGCATTTCCAGACGCGGAAGCTCCCACGTCACCCCTTACCTGCTTACCTTCTTTAGCAGCTCCAGCAGCATCTCCAGAGCTGGCTTTACCAACAGCCACAGCGATAGCTTTAGCCGCAGAGAAAGCTTTAGACATCATTTTTCCAGGTGTAGCACCAGAACCAAGTTTTGCCCTGTAATTACCAGAAAGTTCTGCAGCCATTTCAGGAAGAATATTTAAAAAGTGATAGAATAAGAATAATATTAGAGCTAGTTTTAATAATTCTCCGATGAGAGAGCTGCCAAACTCCATGTATGTAAAATCGAATAGACCGAGTAAGCTGCTTTTTTTAAAGCTATAATTTTGCATCATACATGCAAGAGTATCTTCATTTTTATCACATTCGCCGCTTTTCAGTTTAAACCACTGTTTTTTATTTCCTAATATTTTAATCTCTTCTTTTTCAAAGCTTAATTTGTTAAAGTAGATTTTATCACATGCTATGAACATAAAGGACAAAAACGCAAAAAGCATAACAGGGTATAGGCTATAGGTGATCAACTCTTTTACCCACCCATCAAAGTATCCTCTAGTATGTTGAAATAAAACCATAGGGATAAACAAAGGTGATAAGATGATAATTACACTTAGGGCAACTAAAGATAAGATAAATACGTAGCACATCCACAAAATAACCATCATCATCATAACGGCCATGAATATACAGGCAAGAGCTACTAAGATCTGCCCACCGGCGAAAATGATACCGATTATGGAGCCTGCTACTAACAAAACAGGAGCAGCACCTAGTAAAACAGCCAATATTCCTACACTTCCAGTACCAATTTTGCCACCAATTCCATCTAAAGGCGCTCCTAGGTAAAATAGAATTCTACAATCAAGCCTGTCCCAAGGTGCAAGATAACTGTAAGATACCTTTTTTCCTGTATGAAGAGTATATTCATAATCTGTACCTGCATTATAATTACATATACCTTTACTTTCAGATGAAGCTTTGAGCACTATTTCTGACAAACCATTTGAAAGTTTTGTTAACTCTCCATAATAATGAGACATGGTATCGCCTGTTGTGAAGTAAATCACTAAGGCAAATTTGATGATCAACATGTACATTTCTTGAGGACCGCGAACACCACCAGACATGGCTTTTATAGAAAATAGTATCAAAGCTAAAACTAAAACGGCAGTTACGGTGTTTTTCAGCTTTTTCTGTGCTACAGATAAAAAACTACCCTTCTTATTTCCACTCTCGTATTTCAGTAGATTACCGCTTGAATCACGACCAGCGACTAAATTATCTAAGGATTCCTTAATGCATTGCACTATCATAGAAGTTATAGGAACAGGGGCTAGTGACTTACTCCCTGCCTGATTATAGCAAGCCTCAGAGACATACTGGCTAAAACAACTGGCATTATTATAACCTGCAAAAATTTTTCCTTCTTTTTCCTTTTCCCTTATAATAGTTCTGTAATCTTTATCTTTATTTCCATGGTCGTTAAGATCAACCTTATATTCGCCTGTACCATCTTTATTTTTGAATATCATCACAGATTTTTCACACATAGGAGCAATTGGGTCAGGTGGCAATTCTGTGCATCCCATATCAACCCCTTGTGGCCAAGGAGTCATTTTAATACCAAGTGTACTAACACTTTCTAACTCCACACACAACCTGCCCATTTTTTTTACTGCCTTGAATGTTGACCCATCTATGGTTTCGCGTTGTCCAGCTTTCAAAACTTTACACTCCAGATCACCATCAACCTTCGGAGACCACCCTTCCTTTCCATAGTTAAGCTCTTTCTCTCTTACATCGAAGTCTTTTTCTATTTCTTCATATGATTGAAATAACTTGCCAAATGTTAAAGGATTTCGATGACATATTTCTATATACTCGCTATATTGCGCACCATTTTTTGGCCAGTAATAGTTTTCTCTATTGACATTAACAACGTTCCAATCAGTAAAGTTTAAAATCTCTTTTTCTGTCTGTTTTCCATCTTTTCCTGATTTTTCTTGTAGTGCAGAAAAATATTCATCCTCAGTTTGATAATTTTTATCCGTGTAATCACTATAACTTGTGTTTTCTAGTTTGAAGTTTTTATATTTTCCATCATGATCGCGTGCAACTGGATGCCTAACAAAACTATGTTGACAAACAACAAGCCCTCCTATAGCTTTCCAGACCCCAACAACTGCGGCTATCATTCCAACGAAGACAAGAATGGTAAATAAACCAGCAGAAGAAACGATCAAAACAATGCCAGTAAATATTGCGCCAACAGCAATCGCTATTCCGGCAAGTGCTGCAGCCGTCTTAAACGCTCCACAATCGGGATTGGAGGCACGACTGAAACTGCCAGCAGAATTAAACCTACTAACGAATTCCGTCTTTTCAGTACCACTTACCTCATCTGCAAACACTGGATATGAGAGTAAAAAATCGATATTTAATAAAAATATCGCAATTAATAGCAATGACAGCTTAGTCTTAAACATTTTTTACCTTCTGATAGAATATAGGCAACCATACTTTTGGGTCGTCTCCGACCTCTTTTAGTATATCATGTAACAATAGAACGCTTTCTGCACGTCCGGATAACACGTTGACTATATCATCTAAGCCTTTTAAGTCTATTCTAGCAACAACGGCATTGACTCCTTGCTTTACCAAAAAAAATCTAGTGCTTGGATCTGTGTGTTTAATTAGTATGTACTCACGTTCAGTTAACATAAAAACATCCCGATAGACACTAGTGGCTTTCAGATTTGGCAAAAAAATCTGTGTTGCTGTTTGCTGTACAAGCGTATCACTAATAGCACTTTTACTTGCATCTTCAACACTCTGAGTAGCGAAAATTACAAAAGCATTTAATTTCCTCAGCACTTTCAACCAGTCTTTTATCTTGGGTGCAAAAACTGGATTATCTATTAACGCCCATGCCTCATCAAGAACAATAATAGATGGAGTGCCATCAAGAGATATACTAATCCTATGAAACAAATAAATCAAGACCGGCCCAATAGCAACGGGATCTTTGAGCAAGTTAGCCATTTCAAAGCCAAATACCCTTGCTTTTGAAAAATCTAACAAGTCTTCTTTATTGTCAAATACTGCAGCATGAGAACCATCACCATGCCACATAGATATTGCTCCAGCTAGAGTATCAGGGCCTGCAAGCCCTAAAAATGGTACGAGATTTCTTAAAAATCTGTCTTCTTTTCTCAATTTAAAATTTCCTTCAATTGCATCATTAATTCGTGCAATATCCTCTGAAGTGAATTTATCGTTGTATACCGAGATTAAAGATTTTATCCACTCCATTAAAAATGTTCTATTCTCAGGAGTATCGTCAAGTTGTAGGGGATTAAAATTTGTTTTAGTTCTAGGCTCTATTATAGTGTAAATACCACCAAGTGCTCTCAAAAAAATCTCTGCACCACGATCTTTATCAAAAAAGAATATTCTTGGAGAAAATTTCATTGCTTGAGCACATAAGAAATTCATTAAAACAGTCTTACCGGCACCAGTTGGCCCAATTATCATAGTGTGCCCAACATCCCTTATATGAAAGTTGAAGAAAAATGGGGTGCCAGATGTTGTGTCAAAAACTGTAACAGCATCTCCCCAGTGGTTATTGAATTTTTTACCAGTAGGATAATTATGTTGAGATGCAAAACCGGCCAAATTAAGACTACTTATTGTACCTTTTCTTACTATATAATCGAAATTACCAGGAATTTGTGCCCAAAATGCTGGTTCAAGATTAACTCTCTCACGGATAGGGTAAACACCGCAATTAGAAAGCTCTGATTCTACCAACGACAAAACATTATCCAATGATTTAGGGTTTTTCTCTATACATAGGATAGTTAAGTGATGTTCACCAAACGCAATCTTACCACTCATTGCACCATCAAGTGCATGAGAGATCTCTGCTATTTGAGAAATAGCTTTATCTGCAGATTGTATCATCCGATTTTGCTGTATCTGCATTTTTGCAATTGCCATTTGCCTATTTGTAAATTGGAAAGACTGTGTGATGATAAATTCATAAGGAAGTTGTAAAAAAGAATCGAGCATACCTGCAGAAGTATTATTTCCATACTCTTTGATACTAACTATTCCAGCGTATTTATTTTCATTATGAGTCACAACCTGTATCATCTTACGGCCAAAAAATAACCTATGTACCGGTAAGTATCTTGATATTTCAGTTTTTAGCGGAAGGAGTGTGTTTGTAACAAAGCCACAATTTACAATCCTAGATAGAAATTCCATTATTTCACAGAATAGGCCGTTTGAGGTTTCTTTTACTTCAAGGATTTTAGGTGAGTAATTCCTAAAGCTCGTTACCACGCGGTTTGTTGTTTCCTCTAAGTCTTCATAAGTAGCGCGCATATCGCTTTCCCAAGCGTGTTTTGAGGTCACATGTCCGAATTTTTTTAGTAGGTGCGATAAAAATTCTACTCCTTTTGTATCTGCCCTACGAATAATTGTAATGTATAAGTCATTAATAAACGATTGCCTTGTTGCGTGTTTTTCTCTCCATTTTAGATTTACGTGGTTAGCAAAAAAGTTCGGCAAATTCTGACTTGCAAACTCATCGGAAAAAATGTTTTTTTTACGCCTAATGGTGTGAAAATATAAACTAAATGCCGGGGATGAAATGCTTCTTAGCATCTGATTCCTGATCTTGTTTTGTATTACCAAATCTTCATCATCGGCTGTTTCAAATGCGAAGCCATTTAATTTGATAAACTTCACTAACCAATTTTGCTTTGTTATTAAGGTTGTGCTGTTCCAGTAACAAGAGTACGGTATAAACTCTGCAGTGTGAACCTCTCTGCCCAGAATAGATTTATTCTTCGATTGAATAGCTCTAAATCTTAGCATCGCATAATTTCAAGCAACATCATAAGAATTGGCTCCGTGATAAAAACGATTTAAACACTTGGAGCATTTTCCTAATTTTACCATAAATAATTCAATAAACAATGGTTCTTTCGCAGAAGCTATATAACCAAGTCCGTGTATCCCAAATAACATCAAGAAAGTTCTAAGATCATTTGAATTAATGAAAATTAGCATGCAAGTTAGAACGTTTAATATTGCAAACATATAACTCACACCAAAAAGCATTGCAGGTCTTGTAAGACCTTTAAACAATTGATCTGTTTGTATATTACCTGTAGACATATCCTTGTCCTTCTAATTAATAGCTCTAACACTAATACTACATCATTAATTAAAAATCCATTGAAATGAGTAGCACTTTAGGTAAGATAAGTAATTTAGCCCTAATGATGATAAGTTGGCCGTTTCAAGAAGCAGAAAAGATATTACAAGAGTTTCCTAACAAAAAAGAGATAATATTTGAGACTGGCTATGGACCTTCAGGTTTGCCGCATATTGGTACTTTTGGAGAAGTTTTTCGCACTACAGTTGTTGCAAATGTACTAAAGAAAATAGCTCCTAGTATAAAAATCAAAATCATTGTAGTATCCGATGATATGGATGGTTTGCGAAAAATACCAGACAATGTGCCAAATCAGGAGATGCTAAGGGAACACTTAAACAAGCCACTAACCATGATACCTGACCCATTTGGCACTCATGAGAGTTATGGTCATCACATGAATTCATTGCTGTGTAAGTTCCTTGATTTATTTGAGTTTGAATACGAATTTAGAAGTGCTACAGAGTGCTATAAGTCTCGTGTTTACGATGAAAAGCTCTTACTTTTGTTGAAAAATTACGATAAAGTGATGGATGTAATGCGTCCATCGTTTCGAGAAGAAAGACAGCAGACCTATAGTCCATTCTTGCCGGTATGTCCAAAAACTTCCCAAGTTCTACAAGTTCCAGTGATTGAAAGGGATACAGACAAAGGAACAATTACATACGAAGATGCAAATGGAGAAAAAGTAGAAGTTCCAGTGACAAAAGGAAGATGCAAGTTGCAATGGAAACCAGATTGGGGAATGAGATGGGCCGTATTTGGAGTTAATTACGAAGTTCATGGAAAAGATTTGACTCCATCTGCTGTGCTTTCAAGTCAAATATGCAAAATACTTGGGGAAAAGCCACCACTGCTATTTTGCTATGAGTTTTTCCTTGATAAAGAAGGAAAGAAGATATCGAAATCAAAAGGAAATGGCATTTCAATTGAAGAATGGCTTACTTACGCACCAACAGAGAGCTTGGCGTTATACATTTTTCAGAGCCCAAAAAAGGCTAAACGTTTATATTTCGATGTTATACTAAAATCGACTGATGAATATTTGGAGTTTGTTAAGCGTTACAATGAGAGTGAAGAAAAGGATGTAAACAGTCCTGTATGGCATATTCACCAGGGTAACGTTCCTAATATCAAAACTTCAGGCATAAATTTCTCATTGCTTTTAAATCTAGCAGCGGCCTGTAACGCTGAAAATAAAGAGATTCTTTGGGGTTTTATATCCACTTATACACCGAACGTTACACCGAAAAACAACAAAATGCTCGATAGGCTTTCAGATTTCGCAGTTAGGTATTATCATGACTTTATCAAGCCAGCGAAAGCATATAAGGCTCTAAATGAAAAAGAGAAAGAAACGTTGCTAGATTTAAAGAATGTCCTGCATTCTCTGCCTATTACGGCTACTGCTGAAGAGATTCAATCTCAGGTTTTTTCTGTTGGAAAAAAACATAATTACAGCAACTTACGCGATTGGTTTCAGCTGCTGTATGAAACGCTGCTTGGCCAAAAAATTGGCCCAAGAATGGGGTCTTTTATAAAGCTTTATGGAATAGATAATACTATCTCTCTTATAGAAAGTGCTATTGAACGTACACTTTAGCTTTCCATTTGAGCTATCTAGTTTTAAATTAGGTACAAAAACTACTTGACAACCTCCGCCAGTCCAATTATCATAGAATTGGAACTGTTCATTTAGCTTCAATCTGTGCAGATTAAACGACGAAAGTATCACGGTTGGCGTCTTATGTTTAATTTTTTGCACTATGTGCACCTTATGTCTTTATTAATTTCGCCTAGACTTCTAGGTTTTTCCCTATACAAGCTGAAACGCGCTTATAAGTCGTCAAGACAGTATAGTACGCCAATTTGCAGGATTAGAGAGTGAGCAACTTCTACCACGAGATTTCTTTTGCCTTTTTTTATTCGGTAAATTTCTTAAATATTTATAGCTAGTTGCAATTTATGAACGAACATTTGTTTTTACAACAAGTGGTGTCATGCCAGTGCTTGACACTGGCATCCAGGAATTTTATTAAGTTGGTGAGTATAAAAGTAGCTGTTTTATGATAAAATACGACGTTTTTGATGATTATGGAGATGCTGGATCCCAGTGTCGGAGCACTGGGATGACAAGAAGAGAGTATTGGGATGACAGGAGAAAGGGCTACTTGGAAGACACCACTTTGCTTCAATATTTGCAAGTTAACTACGTTCCTAAATAGATACCAAAGTTTTGAACCTAAACACAACCTTAATTCGCACCTAAAAAGGTGCGAAACGAGAGGTATTATGTCTAACAGCCACATATTATTCGGCTAATAAAAGATTTGCAAACGTTTTTTCAATTAACTATGGAAAAAATTTGTCTGCGTGAGAATTTTTCATAGCATTCAACGTATCATAATCTGTAAAATCTAATTTTATTGGTGTGATAGTGATAAATCCTTCTTTGATTTTACCTACACTACCACTACCTGAGTGTTCTCGAGACCAGTTTAAACTTAAAGAGCCATCTGAATTTTCAGTAAAGGTTAAATCTACATCAATGTTATATTCACCTTGCTCAACAAACTCTATTCCTTTTACTTTTTCCACAGCAGGAAGATTTACACTCATCGCTATATTTTTAGGCCAGCCAATTTCAACTAGTTTAGCAATAACCTTTGGTGCAAAAACCTTTGTATTGTGCCAGTTTATCACGTTATGATATACTTGGCTTAGCGCAATAGAAGGTATAGATCTTGCAGCGCCTTCCATAACAGCACCAATTGTTCCTGAGTAACAAACATCGTCTCCAACGTTTGATCCAATATTTACTCCAGATAATATTAAATCTGGCTTTTTATCCATGATCTTATTCAGCGCAATAATAACACAATCTGCAGGAGTACCAGATACACTGAATTCCTTTTTACCATGTTGGTTTACTCTAATAGATTGACTTATTGGGTAGTCAAGAGATCTTGCTGCTCCACTTCTGTCAGTATCTGGTGCCACTACCCATATTTCTGATGCAAAATTTTGTCCAATCTTTTTGAGTAATTTTATTCCTTCACTTTCAAAACCATCATCATTTGTTATCAATATTACCATATGAAATTTTATATACTCCAAAGTTATAATAAGTAATTCTAGCTACTGGTTGCAAATAAATATATCGCTCCTACCTACTTTCAATCATCTGCAGCTTCTGTTGGCTTTCTAGTACTTTACCTCTACTATGCATTAAATTCATGAAAATTCATAGCTTGACGAAAAAATTAATATGATTCCATATTTTTGCACTAATTCCAGTGTTGGGAGATAATTGTATATGACTAATTTGGAAAATTTGAGACAAGAACTTGCTAAATTGCAAATGCAGATAGATTATCATGATGTCTTATACCACAAAAAAAATAAGCCAGAAATCACTGATGCTAAATATGATGAGCTAAAGCAAAAGTTAACTGAGATAAAGGAACAACTTCCCGAAATTCATGCAACACAAGATAGTGTTGGTGCTGCACCCGATGAGAGATTTTCCAAAGTGGAACATCAGGAACCCATGCTTTCTCTTGAAAATGCTTATGATGAAGAAGGTGTAGAGAGGTTTTTATCTAAAGTAAAGAGGTTTTTAATTGAGGATGAAATAGAAATATTATGTGAGCTAAAAATTGATGGGCTGTCGTTTTCTGCAATTTATGAGGATGGAAGGTTTGTTAAAGCTGCAACTCGAGGCGACGGTTTTGTAGGAGAAGATGTCACCTACAATGTAGCAACAATAAAAGGCTTCCCTAAATTTTTGCAAGGTGTGCAAGGAAGGTTAGAAGTAAGAGGAGAAATATATATTAGCAACAGCGACTTTTTAAAATTAAATGAAAACAATGAGTTTGCCAATCCTAGAAATGCGGCTGCTGGTTCTCTGAAGCAGTTGGATGCGAATGTTACGGCAAGTAGACCACTTAGATATTTTGCTTATTCTTTGATTGGTGGAACGGAAAAAAGCCAAAGTGAAGTACTAGAGAGACTTGAGGAACTTGGCTTTTGCGTAAATGAGCATCGGTTCTTAACAAGCAGTTTGAATGGAATGCTGAAGTTCTATAACGAGATCTATGATCGTCGCTATAACTTGGATTATGATATTGATGGAATAGTCTACAAAGTCAATGATTTGATGCTGCAAAATCGTCTAGGAAGCACTCATAAAGCACCACGTTCAGCACTTGCGTACAAATTTTCTGCGGTTTATGCAAAGACAAAGCTAAACAAGATATTTATACAAGTAGGTAGAACAGGGGTTTTAACTCCTGTTGCAGATTTAGTGCCAGTCAATATTGGCGGAGTGCTAGTTAGTAGAGCAAGCCTGCATAACCAAGATGAGATAAAACGTAAAGATATAAGGGAAGGAGATGTTGTAACAATCAAAAGGGCAGGAGATGTGATTCCTCAGATTGTTAGAGTAGATAAAGGCTCTCGTCATACGGATGCACCTGAATTTGTATTTCCTGAAGTATGCCCTGAATGCGGTAGTGAAGTACAGATTGAGGGGGCGGCAATAAGGTGCCCTGAGGAATTTACATGCAGAGCTCAAATAATAGAAAAACTGAAGCATTTTGTATCAAAAGATGCATTTGACATTGTTGGCCTTGGTGAAAAGCAGGTAAAGTTTTTTTATGACCTTGGTTTGGTAAAGCAAATCCCAGATATTTTTACCTTAGAAGAAAAATTAAATGAATTTAATCTTGTAGAACAGTCTGGCTGGGGCGAGAAATCAATAACTAATTTATTAAATGCTATACAAAGTAGAAAGGCAATAACTCTAGATAGGTTTATATTTTCTTTGGGTATTAGATTCATTGGCCAAGTTGCAGCAGCATTGCTTGCAAATTATTATGTCTCTTATGATAACTGGTATAGCTCGATGATCAAACTGTTATCAAATGATGCTGAGATGAGCATAGATGGTACAGAGAAGAAAGCAGCCAAATCTTTTAGTGATGAGCTAGTAGGTATAGATGGCATAGGAGACAAAGCGGCTAAATCTTTGGAATCATTTTTTTCTAAGGAATATAACATCAAAATGTTAAATGATCTTACCGCATGTCTTCAAATTCCGCCTGTCAGCTCCAACTATAGCGATTCTATTTTGAATAATAAAGTTATAGTGTTTACCGGCAAACTACTTACTCTGAGTAGAGGAGAGGCAAAAGTAAGAGCCAAGGCTCTAGGAGCAAAAATCAGCTCAAATCTTTCTGCTAAAACTGACTATCTAATTGCAGGAGAAGATCCAGGATCCAAATATAAAAAAGCAGTAGAATTAGGCATAGAAATTTTAGATGAAGATCAGTGGCACAAAATGATAAATTAGGAAGTGTCTGAATGAACGTACCTTTGAGATGCCTTTTAGGACACCTTGTCTATCTCATTCTACCATTCCGCTGCACAAAAACTATCCCATAAAACATGAACCTTTCATATGAGCATGGCAAATTGCCATAGCAAGAGCATCAGCAGCATGGTGACATATTTATATCTAAATTTTTAACTATCTGTTTCACCATAAATATAACTTGATCTTTTTCAGCATGGCCATTTCTAGTAATGCTTTTCTTTACATAGCTTGCATCATATTCATTTATAGTTAACCCTTCTATCTCCAACGATAAAATCACGACCCCTCTCGCATATCCTAAAGTTAGCGAAGATTTAGGATTCTTATTAACGAAAACTTTCTCCACCGCAGCTTCACTTGGAGAATACAAAGAAATTACTTTTTTTTACTGTCCGAAAATTATGTGCAGAGGTTCACCCATGCTGAGTTTACTGTCAGTTGATATGGTCCCACTTTCCAGAAACTCAATATTACTTTTCTCACTCATATTGATAATAGCCCATCCGGTTTTATTTATTCCAGGATCGAGACCTATTATTTTAACCGCCTAAAAAACACTCAGCCAATAAATAAATACAAACAAAAATATCCAGACCACATCTACAAAGTGCCAATACCAGGAAGCAAATTCAAAGCATAAATGGTCTTGAGGTGTAAATTGATCTTTTCGAGTCCTGAACAAACATACTGACAAAAATATTATCCCTATTATAACGTGTGCGCAATGAAACCCGGTAATCATATAAAAATTGGACGCATAGATCAGCTTTTCTCCTGTTTCTTGTAGAGAAAAACTCGCCTCATGATACTCCATAGCTTGCACCATTATAAAAAATACCCCAAGCAATATAGTTGTTGATAGCATTTTAATCATGCTCTTTTTATCATTTTCGAGTAGAGAGTGATGTGCCCAGTTAATAGTTGTACCAGAAAGCAATAATATTAACGTGTTCATAAACGGTAATGACCACGGATCAGGTGGCAAAATTCCCTCAGGAGGCCATTCAACCCTTTTTGTAGGAGAAAATGCTTCAAATGAAAAAACTGGGTCAAGCCAGGCTTTAAAGAATGAACAAAACAACGCTATAAAAAATACAACTTCTGAAAGGATAAATAAGTACATTGCAACCTTAAGTCCATTTTTTACAATGGCAGTATGGCATTTATCATAAATGGCTTCTTTTATCACATCCCTCCACCAATAAAATAACACTCCCGATACCGCAGAAATTCCTAAAATTAAACTAAGTATTCCAAAAATCTGTTTATGGAGGGTGCCAACTAACCCAAGCGCAAGAATAAGAATTGTCGCTGATATAACAATTGGCCAAGGACTTGGATCCACTAAATGAAAATCATGTTCTTTACTTTTCATATCACCTTCAAAAATACGTATTAAGCATATAAATTAGCTCAAAATTGTCAATGTTCCTTAGGCACTTGATTGAATTTTGAAACATTATACGCACTGTTCCAAAAGTCCAACTCAAATTGTGCACTGATTCCAAATAATTCAAGCATTCTGCTCCTTTCATTTCCCCCTACTTTTTGGCAATATTCATCAACAATACTCTCTAAAGCGATGCACCCAGACTCTACTAAACTACCGCAATAAAAATCAAACCAATCTTTATATCTGTTATTTTTCTTAATCTTACTCTTCATGCTATCAATAACAACCTTATATATAAAATGGCAGGAGTATAAAATTGCTATAGCTTCATAAGTGTCGTTATATGAGGTAGACAAAAGAAAATTAGTGAAATTGAAGCATTCAAGGGACTTTTCTCCACGATTTATGGAATACACAGCAAAGTAGTGGTTATATAAAACTCTCATAATGGCCATTGCGCCCTGAGCCACTTCTATGAGTGGAGTAATATTGTTACAATTTTCTACTTTGGATGCAGTGATTAAAACGGTACGAATATAATCATTTAAGAATAAGGCATCTTGTTGAATATAGAATTTGAAGCTCTCTATGCTTAGAGTATTATTTGCCAATTCAGCATTAAAAGGATGTTCAATCACGTTCTTTAAAAGATTTGATCCATAATAATTCTTAATTATGCCGCTGAACACTATAATACCATCAAGACCAAGATGTGAGCAACTTTCGACTAACAGGCTTTTACCATAGGTATATTAAAGTAATACACCTCATCCCAAAACACTAACTCTAGCTCCAGCCCTCTCTTAAAAAACTCACGCATTTTTTTCTTCTCATATTCACCAGCTTCTTTATATAGCTTATTTGTAATATTGGTGACCTCATCAATTGCAGCATTCATTGTTTTGCTATTATAAATGTTGATCCATCCTTCGTACTTGTTGTTTTTAACCTCCCTAGGTGTTACCTTGTTCATCATATGATGCACAACGATTTGGTATATGTTGAAGCAAGGGTAGGACGCTGCTAAAGCTTCAGCAACAGAATTATGGTATGCAGCACACATGAAAAAGTCAGTAAAGGCAGAACAAGTCCTTGATTTCTTGTGATTATCGGATAAATCACAATCTTCAAAATATTTTTTATATTGTTTTCGAACATCAAATGTTCCCCTTGCTACATTGATTAAACTATTCATTATTTCAACGTCATTCACTTTAGCTGCAATAACCAACAAAGCACGAGTGCAGTCTAGTAAATATAAAAAATCCTGCTGAAGATAAAATTTAAATTTTTCATAATCTAGCGTACTGTTCATTAACTCAACATTAAAAGGATGTTCTTTTATTTTTTCAACAAGATCAGAAGATTCTCTTACAGCTATATCGTAGAATTTCTCTTTTATTTTGTTACACATTTTGTGAGCTCCACATAAATATGAAAATTATCACTAGTATAATATAATTATTATGAAAAGCTAATTATACTTTAACAATAGGTTAGTATATCAGTATTAAGCTATAAATCAAAAACTTTAGCAATCTAAAGAAATTTTTTTATTGTTCCCCATATTAAACTCCCTACAAAGAATATTAGACAAATCTATGTTTTCCCAAGAGAATCCACCATCTTCTTCTGATTTCTTGCCAAAGTGTCCATAACAGGCTGTACGTTTATATATAGGACGGTTAAGCAATAAATGTTTGATGATACCTTTAGTTGATAAATCTATGTTATCTTCGATAAGCTTTTTAATCCTCTTCTCATCTACCATATTTGTACCAAATGTATCAATGTAGAATGAGGTAGGTTTTGACACACCAATTGCATAAGAAAGCTGCACAAGGCAGCGCTTGGCTAAACCTGCAAAGACAATATTTTTAGCAAGATATCTTGCCATATAAGCTGCAGACCTATCAACCTTTGTTGCGTCTTTTCCAGAAAACGCTCCCCCACCATGCGGAATATATCCTCCATAAGTATCAACCATGATTTTTCGTCCGGTTAATCCACAATCACCAACTGGTCCACCAACAACAAACCTACCAGTTGGATTGACCAAGAGGTTTTCCTCAGAACACATCCACCCTTTAGGTAAAGATGAAACTATGCAAGGGTAAATTATTTCTTTTACCTTTAATTGATCCAGATTTTCATGGTGCTGTATTGAAACGATAATACTTTCAGCGCATACTGGCAGGTTATTCTCATACGCCAGGGTGATTTGCGATTTTGCATCTGGACCAAGTTTTGCTTCTTTAGCTACACTCATGATATTCCTTAAAATCAAGTGCGCATAAAAAATGGGCGCCGGCATTAGACTTTTTGTCTCTGTCGTTGCATAACCATACATTATGCCCTGATCTCCAGCACCTTGATCTACCCCTATTGCAATGTCATTTGATTGTTCATGCAGCAATATATTTACTTTCACTTTTCTCCAGTGGAAACCATCGCATTCGTAACCAATATCTTTTATTGTATCTCTCACAATATTTTCAATTCTGCTATTTGCGATGTTAGGCCCAAACACTTCTCCCGCTATAATAACGTTATCTTTAGTAACTAAAGTCTCTGTTGCGGTTCGCGAGGAAGGATCAGTAAAAAGGTATTCATCAAGTATTGCATCTGAAATTTGATCCGCTACTTTATCTGGATGACCAGCTGCAACTGATTCACTGGTGATTAAAACTTTATATAAACTCATGCTTTAGGCTTCTGCTCATACAATGTTAAAGTTGTTATAGAAAATCTATTTAGTAATTACTAGATGGTGGGCCTGGGAAGAGTTGAACCTCCGACCTCACGCTTATCAGGCGTGCGCTCTAACCACCTGAGCTACAGACCCCTAAGCTGAAACTTGTATATTATCCGCAGGCAAAATATCAATAAAAGTCTTTTTATTTACTGACTTTCTAAATTTAACCCAGCCTTCTATCTTGGCAAAAATTGTGTGATCTTTACCCATACCAACATTCCTTCCAGGGTGAAATTTTGTTCCTCTTTGACGAACAATTATGTTACCAGGAATAACTTTTCCGTTCTTTTTTATTCCTAACCTACGACCTGCGGAATCTCTACCATTACAGGAACTACCGCCCGATTTTTTAGTTGCCATATCTTACCACTTACTTTTGAAGATTAATTTCATTGATACGAAGTACAGTTATATATTGCCTATGACCAGTTTTTCTACGGTAATTCTTTCTTCTCTTCTTTTTAAAAATTATAATTTTCTCCCCTCTGCATTGTTCAAGCACTTCAGCTTTGACAGTAGCGTTAGGTGAATAAGATAACCCGTTGTCTGAAAGGCAAACTACCTTATCGATCTCTACCTCCTTTCCTTTCTCAGCTTCTAGTTTTTCTACTTTTATTACACTACCTTTTTTTACTAGATACTGTTTTCCACCTGTTTCAATCACCGCAAACATAACAAATATACACTTTCACTGTTAACTTTAATCGTAAAGGATGTCATATATGCTGTCAAGACAAATAATTTTCCTCCTCTCAAGCTGCATTAAACACTTTCAGCAGACACGGGCATGGGTTAAAAGCAACTCTACAAGCTTTTGGTGGTTATATTTAACAGCATAATACAATGCTGTCCTGCCTTCATTGTTTTCAGCGTTAACGTCTGCGCTGTGTTTGAGTAATATTTTTGCTACATCAACCTTTCCATTCATAGCAGCTAAATGTAATGGAGTAACGCTATACTCACATTTAGCATTAATAACTCCTCTAAATTTGTCTGAATATTTTCCTTCCATATGTATTAGTATGGCCTTAATTGCTTTATAATTACCATTTTCCGTAAGCAAATGTAATGGTGTACTACTGTATTTGCCGTAAGTAGAATCAAAATAAAAGTCATCAATTAACTTATCGTGTTTGCTTACATATCTCCAAATAGACGTAGCATGACTTGCACTGTTTTGCGCCACATTACCACTGTTTATCAATCCTAGAGCCTTTCTGAGAACTTTTTCTCTTTTGCCTTTCTCTCGCAACTTTAATCTTGTTACTTTCTGTACTAACCTATGAATATTCAATACACTTTGGTTTTGCTCACCATCCACCATGGAATATCTCACAAGTAAACGAATGGCAGGCTTTAACTGCTTTTTCTTATAATCACTTGCAGAATTTAAGAAGATTTCTCTAGCGATTTTATCAGGTGCAAAGTAAGCCAAAACATCTAAAATCTCTGAAGCTAATGGTCCGTATTGCTTATCACCTCTTATTTTATCCATCGTGACTTCAAAAGCTGTAAAAGTTGTTTTAGTATAGTCATTATAATTCCTTGAAATATTTCAGACTTAAATAACTTCTTAGCTTTCTTTTCATACTCTTTTAGATAATCACTAATTTTAAACTTCTCTGTTATCCTCTGATCCTCGATATAAGATATTGCTTGTTGTATAGCTAAAGGAAAGCGTTGCAGCCTTCTCACCAAATTTTTTATCCCACGATCTTGCGATCTACCTTTTTTCGGTATATTAAATCCTTTTTTAACAAACTCTACAGCGTCTCCTTGCTCCAATTCTCCTAGCTTTATAACGTCTATTCCCTTTTCCAGTTCTCGATCATGCGAGGTAATTAAAATATAAGGCTTGTTAAGATCAGGAGACAAAAACGGCAAAAACTTACTTATCTTCTTGTACTCTTGAACGTTATCGAAAATGAATAGACCCCTACTTCTTGCAAAGAAAGTATATATTTCTTCAACAATAGCTTCTATCGTCTTGTCCCCTCCGTGTTTATCTTTAGGAGAAATACCTAATCTATTTATAGCTAACATTAAGAAAGAATCTTTTATAGTTTTAAAGTTTTTAGCGTTTATCCATATAATATTGCCATCATAGTCTTTTCTATATTTACAAGCATATTTTCTAGCTAACTGGCTTTTCCCCATCCCCCAGGACCACTAATAGATGTTATGTATGAAATTACAGTACCCTTGGGATTGCGTTGTATTGGTTTATGTAGCATTCCTAATTCCTTTTTTTCTTCCTGTAAATAGTCTTACTGGACCTCTAACATCAAACCAAACTGCTCCTAAAATTTCTTCTCTTATTTCTTCAAGTAGCGCTTTCGCTTGCTTGTATGATAGAAATCTTTCTCCTTTTTCTTCCATCAACTTCGGTACTTCTTCCTTGTAACGGCTGCAGAAGTGCTTCACATCGGTATTGCTGAATTCCTTGCAAAACTCACTTTTAATGATCTCACGCAGTTCAGTTCCGCTTGGCAAATTGACTGCAAATACTAATTTATTTAAAAAGTCTTCTATTTCTTCATCGCTGACTTCTCTACCTATCTCGTGCTTTATAAAATCCTTATTTTTCTGCAAGTACGAGATAATACTACTATCAAATTTATATCTTGTGCCATTACCTACATCCAGAAACTCATCTTGTGTATCTACCCTTATAACTGGAATTTCTTTTCCTTTATTCTTTCCACTCGACATCATTCTCAGTTTTCTCACTCTGTGTTGTGTCGAATCTGCGAAGTCAAAATCAGCGTTTGTAACAATAACAAAATCTTCTATTTTACCCTCAAACTCTCCATTACTTTTGATCTTCAAATAAGCAATGAGGTATTTATTAAGCCAAACGCACTATCCTTTCCTCGCGTTAATAAGTTACCTATGCTGATTTTTCTGTGTCTGTCCTCCTCATGCTTGATTTGTATAAATCTATGTACTACTTTTCCGCCTTGTTCATAACAAAGAACAGTATCATCAAAATCCTTATCTGACTCCTTCTCTGTGAATAGGTGAAAAGAATATTCCCTATCTACTGCACGTTTAGAAAACAGCGCTAGCCATCTCAATTGGTACATAATACCAGGAAAGGTGAATTTAACCACTGAGCAGGACGATCTTCTAAACACCCTTAACCTCACATAATTTTAAAAATAGTACCGATAAATAGTAAAAAAGTAATAAACCATGATACACAGATACCATACCATAGACCTGGAAACATTTGCAAGGTATGCTGTCAAGACAAATCCTCTCAAGTCGTATTAAACGCTTCAGGCAGAGGTCGTCCATAAATACCGAATTGACCCTACCAAGAAAAAGGCACACACACATTCGACAAAATGGGCTAATAGGTTGGACTTGAGTTATGTTAAACAGTATACGGACGGAATGGGATTCGAACCCATGGTACGCTCATCGCGTACGTCAGTTTTCAAGACTGGTGCCTTAAACCACTCGGCCATCCGTCCACTTCTTTTTTATCACAACATTTGATTTCAAGCAATCTATAAAAATTTCACTTGCCCACACAGAAGTTATTGAATATATTATCCAATACTTCTTCAACATTAATAACCCCAGTTATCGCACCAAGTTCAATTGCTGCAAGCCTTAAGTCTTCGGATATTAGTTCAATTGGACTGTCTATATTAAAACGCCGTAAATGTTCTATAGCTCTCTGCATGTAATTTCTATGTCTTTGCCGAGTAATCAAAGGAGCGTCTCTATTGCAGCCAAATTTTTCCTCTACTTTTTCTTTAATCACAGAGATTAGCCTCTCTGTGCCTATTCCTTTCAAAATAGAAATAGGTAAAAAATCTATGTTGTTAATTTTTATATTGTGATTATCGGTGGTATCGTCAGCTTTGCTCAGCACGTAAATGGTGTCACTATTTGTAACACTGCAATTGATATTGTGACGCTGTTTAAAAGGAAATAATTCTATTCTTAAATCAGCTTCACAAGACTTTTTTTTTGCACGACTTATGCCTTCTGATTCTACCGGATCTAAGCTCTCACGAATTCCAGCAGTATCACAAAGAATGATCGGATATCCGGAGATGTCAATATGAGCTTCAAGTACATCCCTTGTTGTGCCTACATATTCAGAAACAATAGCGATATCGCGTTTGGCAAGAAAATTAAATAGCGTTGATTTACCAGCATTTGGCTCACCAGTTATCACAATATGTAAACCTTCACGCAATCTTTCACCACGTCTATTATCATTTAGGTGCTCTTGTATTGACTGCACGAGAACTTGCACTTCGTTATTGACTTTTTCCAGCTCGTTTCTTTCTGTTGCAACATTCTCTGGAAAATCTATATATGCTTCAATTCTAGATTGCATTGCTATCAATTTCTGTCTCCAACCACTGTATAGTCTCTCCAATTCTCCTGACATCTGCCTGATTGCTTGTTTAGCTTGCATTTTTGTCTCGGCATCAATCAAGTCTGCAATTCCTTCTATCTGCGTCAGGTCAAACTTGCCATTTAGAAAGGCTCTAAGTGAGAATTCCCCAGGCTTAGCCATGACAAAGACTTTTGATAATTCCTCCAAGATAATCTTTATAACTGCTTTGCTTCCATGCACTTGCAATTCTATAACATCTTCGCCGGTAAAGCTGTTTGGAGTAGGAAAATAAATGACTATTCCATTGTCAATCAATTGACCTGAATCATCATATAGATCAACTAAAGTAGCAAATCTAGGTTTGATGTCTTTTTTAATATGAAAATGATTTAAAGCCTTAAGCGCGTGGCTACCTGAAATCCTGATTATTGCAACTCCTGACTTACCAAATACAGTTGATAAAGCGAAAATAGTTTCACCTGTGCTTGTCATACATAAACCAGTTTATTCCTTAGCAATGCTACACTTAAGAAACCAAAACACCTAATTTGAAAGCGCTCAAAATTTTTATTCATTTTACTAATTTGTATTAACGTAGCACTACTGTGTTAATAAATCAAAAACATCTATGAATATATTAGATAAAAAAATTTACAAAAGTCACCTATTGGCTAGTATTGACTTAATATTTATTATAGAATTGATTATTAACTAAACAATCTTGCTTATGCGTAAAATACTAATTTTATTGTTGATAATATTGCCAATCAGGTTGCTTGCGGTTGAGATTGAAATTATTGCAGATGTAAATGGTGAACCAATTTCAAATTTAGATATTGAAAAACGCGTTAATCTGATAAATTCACTGTTTCACACTGAAAATGGAAAGGAACTAAAGCTTCAAATTCTGAGGCAGCTAATAGACGAAATTATCATTATCAATGAGGCGCAAAGGTTAAATATAAAATTGAGTGATGAAGAGTTAAATGATGCCATCGTGTCATTTCTAACTCATAATTTTAAAATTAAGGATGATGAAATTGCTCAATATATAAAAGAACATGATATAGACCTTGACATCTTAAAAAAACAAATAAAATGTCAGCTTTTGTGGGGCAAAATTATTGAAATGAGAATCGTGCCATTTATCAATATAAGCAACAAGGAAGTAAACGATGCAAAAGGGCAAATAGAAAAGCCAGATTATCTTATCGCGTTCCAAGAGTTTATAGTTCCTAGCCAAGAGAGTGAGAATGTTTATAGTATAGCTGAGGATTTGGCGAAAAAATTACGCAATAGTAATAATGACTTTATTCCAGAACCTCCAATAAAGATGCGTAAAGCAACAGTTAATTTGAATCAATTGAAAGGCAACCTCAAGAGCGCTTTAGAAGGACTAGAAACTGGTGAAATAGCAGGTCCGGTCAGCCTTAACGAAGGTTACACTATTGTAAAAGTAATGGATAAAGTACAACTCGATTATGCGCTACTGGAAAGCACTTTAAAATTAAAACAGGTCGTGGTTAAAAGTTCTGAAAGTTCATTAGATGATCTCAAAGAGCAGAAAGTCAATTGTTTGAATTTTGATAAATTGGCAGATAATCTCAAGTTGCCAAATGCAAAAGAATTTGAAATAAAAATGCGGGATTTAAACCCTGATTTACAGGCTTTATTCAGTAAAACAGAGGTAAATGAAATAGTAGAATTCAGAGAAAATAGCACTGCCAGGTTAATGATGTTGTGTGATATCAAAAGCAATACGGCAGATACAGAAGCTATTAAACAGGAGATATACCAACAAAAGATTATGATACAAAGCAACTTACTACTGGATGATATGCGTAAAAATGCAGCTGTCAGTTATAGATATAGTTAACCGGAACTAGGACTTCCGAGCAGACATATCACTTGTGTGAGTACACAGCTTTGCCAGACACAACAGTGCGTAGTACGTGTCCTTTTACTTTACGCCCATCAAAAGGAGAATTTTTTGATTTACTAGCAAAGTTGTCAATTTTAATTTCCCATTCGTAATTTAGATCAACTAAAATTAAGTCTGCAGTAAGGTTTTTTTGTATACGACCACGTGGCACGTGTATTATATCCGCAGGCTTGTATGTCAATTTTGCAAGTACGTCAAATAGGCTCATTTGCCCGCTGTGGTAAAGTTCAAGTGAAAGAGGCAGCATTGTCTCAAGACCTACGATACCAAATGCAGCGTTCTCAAGTGGCAGATCTTTGGAACTACGATCATGTGGCGCGTGATCAGTTGCAATGCAATCAATCACACCTGTTTTTAAACCTTCAATCATAGCCAAGCGATCTTCCTCAGTACGAAGTGGTGGATTCATTTTTGCAATTGCTCCATGTAGTTTTACTATGTCCTCAGTCAAAGTGAAGTGATGAGGCGTTACTTCGCATGTGACATTCAATCCTAAATCTTTTGCACGTTTAATAGCGTCGAGTGAATCTTTTGCAGAAACGTGTAAAATGTGATAGTGCACGTTTTCCATATCTTTCATGAGCAGTATATCGCGACTTACCATAACCGATTCTGACGCACTTAAAATTCCCTTTACTCCCAATTCCTCAGAAATCTTACCTTCATTGATTGCACCACCTGCTGATAAATTTAAATCTTCCGCATGCTGAGCAATCGGAACGCCCAGCATACTTGAATAAAGTAGCGCCTGCCTCATAATCATTGGATTCATAACCGGCATACCATCGTCAGTAAATCCAACTGCACCTGCTTCCTTTAAAAGTGCCATTTCAGTCAACTTTTCTTCTGAAGTGGTGATTTTAGCGTAAAATTCAACGTTTACATATGAAGTTTCAAGTGCTCTATATTTCAAATATTGAGTCAAAACAACGCTATCAATTGCCGGAGCAGTGTTAGGCTGGCAAACCACAGTCGTAACGCCTCCTGCGGCCGCAGATTTGCTGCCTGTATGTATAGTTTCCTTATGCTCCTGGCCTGGTTCACGAAAATGCACGTGAATGTCAATAAGGCCTGGCATGAAAACAAGTCCTTCACAGTCTATTGTCTCATCAATCTCACTTGGAACTCCATTTGAAAATAACGACTCACCAAAATCAACGATTTTATTCCCTTCAGTTAATAGTGAACCTTTTATATCGAGTTTAGTTTCTGGATCGATAATGCGAGCATTTGTATATGCAATTTTGTAGCCCTCTTTCTGCCCTGTTTGCAATAAATTCCAAGTTTTAGTCATTAAATCGCAGCGTTGATTATGAAGTAAATCTAAAGTTTTTTTTAATAAAACACAACCAAATTAAAATGCGAACTATGTAGCTAAAGTCTTGTGTTGCCTTAATTCAGGCCATGAGGTGTTACAAGTTATGTAACACCTTTGCAATAAGAATATTATTCAGTTTGACATCATCAATGTGTTTTTTGGTAGTTCTTCGGCCCTCCTAACATCTGCATCAAGCTTTGTGCCTGGTATGTCTGGTCCAAGTAAATCGATCAGTTCCTCAGTTGGCACACTCTGAGTCAAGCCCTTTTGTTTCTCCCTTTCACTCTTAATTCCCTGGTAGATGCAGAAGCCAATAAAACTAATCGCTGCTACAGCGATAACACTTGCTACTATACAACAAGTCAGCATTATTTTTTCTTCATCTGCTACTGTTTCTGTCAAATCTGCAATATTGCTGCCATGATCTGCTACTGTTTCTGTAAGTGTTCCCACTTTTTCTTCTACACTTGCGAGCCTTCCTTGCAAACTGTTTAAGTGCTCTTGCATACTTTTAATCTGCCCAGCGTTGAGCAACTGACCTTCTTGCAATTTCTCTAATCTGCTAAATGCGATTTTAATCTGCTCAGCATTGAACTGCTGATCTTCTTGCAATTTTTTTAACGCACTAAACACCTTTTGAAACTGCTCAGCATCCATCTTTTGAAGTTTTTCTAGTGCTTCTATTGCTGATTCATTAGAACCGAAAAAAAAATCATGAAACCAATTTGTTGACATTTTTACCCTCTAGCTAATTAATATATTATAATTTTACATTCTCAATGGTTAAATTATTATTAAATAAGCTGTTTATAAAATGTAAAGATCCTTGCACCAGGAAACGTCATTATGACCAACCCTTTGATCATCGATTTTCTGTCCCTGAGCAAGATATTCACCTCCATTTTTAATAAAATTAACATCACATGATTGGAACATATCTCTTAATTCACGGTTAAAAGCAAGCTGAGCAATGTTCTGCTCAAAAAAATATGATTTATCAGATTTGGAATAGAGTATTGCACACATTGTGTCTTTATCTGGTCTAGCTTGGATTAGTTTCTCAATCTTTTCTTTACCTAGCTTTTCTTCAAATTTTGCCTTTATTTCATTTTAGTTGAGTATATTCTGCTTATACTTATCACAGATTTTTTCAATATAAGCAAATCTGTAACAGCAATTATGTCATTACCATTTTTATTCGCTAAAATTCCATCAGGAATTGTTATGTCACTTCCTATACCTTTTTGCTCATCATCCCTGCCATAAAGTTTTTTCTATGCTCTTTGTACTTATTGTTACTAATGCTATCGAGAACATCAAAATCCATATAAATTACTCCTTCTTCCATTTTAGATCCCTTTTGCTCACACAGCATACAATAAGCTGCAGTATACCGGAAGGTATCAATCTCAATCGCAAAGTGCGTTCTTTCCTGAGGTTCTTTGCTGTACATGTCATGAAAATAATCTTGAATGCTAATATCCTTTCCACTTACTTTCCACCCTTGATCAATTTCTTTCCAACAAAGGCTATATTTAGGGCCATGTAGATCTACGACATGTATTCCACCCACCCCTTTAAATTTATTCTTCAGTTCCTCGATTTGACCTGATTTAAATCCTGGTCCGTTAACAACCAAAAAAATATCTCTATCCTCATTAGTTCCTTGTTTATGTTTGATTAATACATCCACGTAGTTGAGTTTGCTATTCTTGCCATCTGGCAACGTTTTCCCAATGTCTTTTGGAACCCACGTTACGAGGATTGGTGCTGTGTTGGGCAAAATCTTTATTTTTTTATCCATATTTATAAATCTTTGATAAAAATCACTATGTTTTATAATATAGTAAGATTATTAACAATTATTGGATGCTCAGGAAAAACAATGGGAATAGAGTCTAAAATAAGTATTTTTTGTGTTGTATTATTAAATCATATTGATTAAACAATATTTTCATACGCAACACGTGTACATTATAAATCTTTTACACGTACTGCGAGTAATGAAGATTGAAATAAACATTTTTATGTTATATACTAAATTATATTAAAAAGATTAGTTGAGTAGGAGCAACCGATGGCACATCAAGAAATGGTAGCAATTAATGCAGAATTACGTGATGTAACAAAAACAAAAGCAATGTATTTCCTAAGAAAAAAAGGATATATACCTGCAGTTGTATACGGTAAAGGACATGATAATGTAAATTTAACATTGTCCGCGAAGGAATTCACGAAGCAATATAAATCAGGTTCCCTTTCTGCACATGTGATAAAATTGAACATTTCAGGTAAAAAAGAATATGCTCTTGTTCGCGATATTCAATGGCATGTGGTAAATGATACTGTACAACATGTTGATTTTCAATTCGTTGATAAAGGCAGTGAAATTAAAATAGACATACCTTTATCATTTATAAATGAAAGCAAATCTCCAGGAATCAAGCTAGGTGGAGTACTTAATGTTTTATATCGTTCTATTACTGTTAAATGCTCTCCTGATAAAATACCTCAGGCTATAGAAGTCGATTTATCTGGTAAAATGATCGGCCAGTCTATACACATAAATGATGTGAAATTGCCAGAAGGTGTTAAACTTGCAGCACACGAGGAAGAAAACTTCACTGTTGTTACAATCTCTGCTGCCGATAGTGACGTTGAAGAACCTCAAGCAGAGACAGAGGAATAGTGTATCTGCTAGTTGGGCTTGGTAATCCAGGTAGCCAATATGAGCTAACTTATCACAATATTGGCTTCATCATTGTCGATGCAATTTGCAAATGTTGGAATTTTCAGCCGTTCTCTAAAAAAGCTGATTACCTCATAACCTCTGGCATAATTAATGAAAATAAAGCTATATTGCTAAAGCCTTATTCATTTATGAATAACTCGGGCATTCCCGTTGCAAAAATACGAAACTTTTACAAATTATCGTTGGACAATATCATTGTTATACATGATGATGCTGATCTGGAACTTGGAAGAATAAAAATAAAGAAGGGTGGCAGCTTTGCTGGACATAATGGACTTAAGTCTATAGACAGTTTTATGGGTAACAATTATTGGCGCCTGAGATTCGGAATAGGCAGGCCCAATGATCAAAGAGATCTAGCGGATTATGTATTGTCCAAATTTGCAAATTTCGACAACGCCGCCTACTTAGTAGAAAAAATAGCAAAAAACATACACTTAATGCTGCAAGAAGATAACACAACTTTTATTAGATCTCTTGCATTATTGTGAGGAATTTTTAGAAGAAGCGCAACCGCAGAATACTTGAAACCGCTAACACGAGCGGAATGACGGTTTTTTGAATCTTCAGGGTGTCATCCAAGTAGCTCATCCAGGATACTATTTTAGTAATAAATATTTAAGAAATTTACCAAATGAGAAAAAAGGCAAAAGAAACCCCGAGTGGCTAGTTATTCACTATCTATCTTATAACATTGGCGTTTTTTGATGTTTTAAACGACTTATAAGCGCGTTTCAGCTTGTATAGGGAAAAACCTAGAAGTCTAGGTGAAATTAATAAAGACATGAGGCGCACATAGTGTAAAAAATTAAACATGAGACGCCAAATATGCTAAGTTTTTTTTGTTATTTAATCTGCACAGACTGAAGATAAATAATAGCTTCAGTATTATAATAAGGAAGTCGGAAAGGTTGTCAAGTAGTTTTTTTGTTTCTATGGCTAAAAAATCTGAATCCAGCTAGCTATCACAAAGGCATTATGACGGACAAAAGCAAATGCTTTTTGGTGAATAAATGAACCTTGCATTTTATCTTAGTTATTGCTATTCTAAATAAAAAAATCGGGGCGTGGCGCAGTCTGGTAGCGCATTTGGTTTGGGACCAAAGGGTCGGGAGTTCAAATCTCTCCGCCCCGATTCTTTTATCAACACATATCTTACAGATTTCTAAATAATTTTACAAGATACTGATTATCAGGTAATATAGCCAAAGTTTTTATTATGTCCATCATGGTTAAAGCCGTACAAATAAAAAGAACTGGAGGACCGGAAGTATTAGAGTTTGTAGATAAAGGTACAAGTGAGCCAAAAGGCGAAGAAGTTTTGGTACGTCACACAGTTATCGGTTTAAATTGTTATGACTTGGAGCATAGAAAAGGCATTCGTAAAATTAAAAGCCTGCCATTAGTACTTGGAGTAGAAGCAGTTGGAGTTATTGAAAAGCTCGGTAAAAAAGTAAGTAATGGCTTAGAGATTGGAGATAGAGTTGGATATTGCACAGCACCACCTGGAGCATATTGCGAAAAACGTACCATACACCAAAAATATCTGATAAAAATTCCAGACGAAATACCGGATGAAATTGCAGCAGCAGTGCTATTTAAAGGCATGGCAGCTCACTATCTGGTTAACCAGTCTTATAAGATAAAGCCTGGTGCTGTTGTGCTCGTGCACGGAGCCAGCGGTGGTTTAGGACAGATAATATGCCAATGGGGAAAGGATAAAAAAGGGGTAGTTATAGGTTCTGTAAGTTCTGATGAAAAAATGAAGATAGCTTTGCAGAATGGCTGCACATACGCAGTAAATTATAACGATAAAGACTTTGTTTCTAAAATTATGGAGATTACACAAAATAAAGGAGTGGGCGCAGTATATGACCCGATAGGCTATGCTACAAGCAAGCTTTCTTTTGAATCTTTAGGCAAGTTCGGTATATATGTTTCCTATGGGCAGATATCAGGCAGCACTCCGGTTAGCTTTTCTTTACTTAGCTCACGTTCGCTATTTGCCACAGGAACCTCGATATATCATTATAAGCACGACAGACTCACACTAGTGCTTACCGCAATGGAAATCTTTGAGATGATAAAGAAAAAACTTTTAACGGTAAGGATTAACAAAAAGTATAAATTCAATGAAATAATAGAGGCTCATCGTGATATGGAAGATAGAAAAGTGAGTGGACTGAATATCATTAAAGTCTTTTGAATAAATCAACAATTTCAACTACTACTCACTAAATTATGTTAAAATCCATGCATACGCAAAGTACCCATAATTGGGCTATAATGAATCTCTTGTACAACCGACTTATGGTAAGGGATTTTTAGGAGAGATGCAGATGAGCACTGCAGAGTACTTGGGATATTTGAGAAGTGTAAGCAAATTTTGGCGCAAAATTAGAAAACAGGTTATGATGCATCATCGCGCTCTGGAACTGTACATCTAAGGCTTGATGTTTATTGCATATTTAGCTAATCCTTATTTCAATTATGAAAAGTAATTTTAACTCTTATGAAAACTGTATATGTATGTCAATCCTGCGGTCATAGCGCTGGCAGGTTGGTAGGAAGGTGCATTGCGTGTGATAATTGGGATACAGTTTTTGAAGAAATAGTCGTAAGAATAGAAACGAGAAGTACATCTGTATCAATTTCAATAAAGGCATTATCGGATGATGAAATTGTTACCCCGGATCGTCTTTTAACGGAAATAGAGGAATTAGATAGAGTTTTTGGCGATGGTATTGTTAAAGGTGCAAGCATTTTAATTGGTGGCGAACCTGGAATTGGGAAATCTATCCTTTTGCTTAGAATTGCAGCTAGCGTTGCAGAACTTTCCTCTCTCGAGTGTCTCTATGTATCTGGCGAGGAATCCTTAGAACAGGTGAGCCTCAGAGCAAAACGCCTTAAGATAAATGAGTCTAAAATTAAGCTTTTATTTACAGTATCTTTAGCTGATGTAGTGACAACGATAAGAGAAAATAGAAATAAAATTCTTAATTATTGACTCCATACAAACGATGTATGATAGCAAAATTACATCAGCACCATGGACTGTGAATCAGGTTCGCACTTGTGCCCATGAATTAACTATTCTTGCAAAACAACATGGTGTTTCCCTCTTAATAGTTGGTCATATAACTAAGGATGGACAAATAGCTGAACCTAAAACTTTGGAACATATGGTGGACACAGTGCTATATTTTGAAGGTGAAAATAGCAATCAATATCGCATTTTGCGCGCTATTAAAAATAGATTCCGCCCTGCAAATGAAATTGGTATTTTTGAGATGTCTGAAGCAGGACTCGTGCCTATCGATAATCCATCATCGTTATTTCTAGCAGGAAATATTGATGATAGGAAAGTTGTTGGCAGTGCTGTATTTGCAGGAATTGAAGGTTCAAGACCGATTTTGATGGAAGTTCAAGCATTGATAGCGTGAACGAATATGGAAAATCCAAGAAGAGCAGTGGTTGGATGGGATATTAATCGATTAGCCATGATCATTGCAGTATTAAATGCTCGTTGTGAGGTTCCTTTACACAAAAAAGAAGTGTATCTGAACATTGTGGGAGGACTGAAAATATAAGAGCCATCGGCTGACCTTGCTGTTGCTGCTTCACTTTTTTCGAGTATAGTAAATTTACCGCTGCCAACCTCTTCAATAATCTGCGGCGGAGTTGCACTTTCAGGCGAGATTAGAAACATCTCACATGCTGACCTGAGGCTCAAAGAAGCACAAAAACTAGGGTTTAAAAAAGCAATTATGCCTAAAAATGGCAACTATTCTTCTTATGATATTGAAATAATTAAGCTTGGTCATATAAAGGAGTTGAAAGAAATCTTCAATCACAGTTAAATAGTGCTTCAGCAAATTCTTTACTAGTAAACTCCCTAAGATCCTCTATACCCTCGCCAATTCCTATAGCATGCAGCTTTATCTTATAAGCTTCCGCAAGTCCAATCACTACTCCGCCCTTAGCAGTGCCATCTAGCTTGGTTACGATTAGCCCAGTAACATTCACCATCTTGCTAAATGCCTCTAGTTGGCTATAAGCATTTTGGCCGGTGGTTGCATCGAGAACTAAAATAACATCATGAGGAGCAGTATCATCCAATTTCTTTATCGTTCTATATATTTTTGATAACTCCTCCATAAGGTTCACGTTATTTTGTAGCCTGCCTGCTGTATCAATCAAAACAACATCAACGTTATCTTTTATGGCTTGACTTACAGCTCTATATGCCACACTTGCAGAGTCACTACCGTACTCTCCAGCAACAATAGAGCAACCAGAACGTTCTGCCCATATATTTAACTGTTCACTAGCAGCAGCCCTAAATGTGTCGCAGGCGACAAGCATAACGGATTTTCCAATCTCCTTACACTTATGCGCGAGCTTACCTATTGTTGTGGTTTTACCATTACCATTCACTCCGCATACCATAATTATATGTGGTTTTTTGTCCAAGGTGAGTGGTTGCACAATGGGGCTTAATATAGCCTCTATTTCGCTCATTAACTGCTGTGTGATAACATTATATTCAACTTCTTTGTAAAATTTGATGTTTGTGAGCCTATCGATAATTAATTTGGAAGTTTTATTACCAATGTCCATGCTAATTAGCAGCTCTTCCAGCTCATCCAAAAGCGACTGATCTAATTTTTTTTTGCCAGAAAAAATACTCTTTACTCCATCGCTAAAGCGCGAAGAAGTCTTCAACAGGCCTTTATAAAGATTACTAAACAAACTCAAGGGAGTACTCCTTTGAAAATTACAAACTTAATATAGAGAATTACACGCACTACGAGTATTTGTAAAGAAAAATGCACTAGCAAAACCACATATTTTACTCACAAAATATAACGTTTTTGAGTGTATTTTTCTTTGGTTTTTAACATAAATGTATTATAATGTAAGTAATGGTTTATGTGTAATTCTATGAGTTATAATGAGAAAATTTTAGATCATTACGAAAATCCAAGGAATGTTGGTTCTCTGGATAAAAATGATCCAAATGTTGGTACTGGCCTAGTTGGTGCGCCATCATGTGGCGATGTTATGAAATTGCAAATAAAGGTCAATTATAAAGGCGTTATTGAAGACGCAAAATTTAAAACTTTTGGTTGTGGTTCTGCCATCGCTTCGAGCTCTTTGCTCACAGAGATGATCAAAGGGAAAACTATTGAGGATGTAACAAAGATAAAAAACACGCAAATAGTGGAAGAATTGTCTTTGCCTCCAGTGAAGATACACTGCTCGGTGCTTGCTGAAGGCGCTATAAAAGCTGCTATTCATGATTACCAAAGTAAACAAAATAGTTATGAGTAAGCATCAAGGAATAAACGCTGCGAGGAAAGATAAAAAACTTATCACTATCACTGCAAATGCAGTGGAGAGAATAAGGTACTTATTGGATAAAAAACAGCATGATAACCTTGAGAAGTCAGAAGAAGCAATAGGAATAAGGGTACTAATTAAACAAAAAGGATGTTCCGGCTTAAAATATGATATTGAATATGCATATGATATTCGTCTTTTGGAGTCAGTAATTGAAGAAAGCTGCAGTGATGACCAAAAAGTCAAGATATTGATCGATCCAAAATCTGTCATGTTTATTCTTGGTTCTGAAATGGATTACGTAGAGGAAAAACTCTCATCTGGTTTTGTTTTTAAAAATCCTAATGAGAAAGGAAAATGTGGTTGTGGAGAGAGTTTTCATGTCTAGCAACTATTTCACATTGTTTGAAATTGAACCAGCTTTCAACATCAGATTTGATGAGCTAGAGAGAAAATACATTGAGCTCAGCAGAGCTGACATAAATGAAGGAGAGTCCAAAAACATGGAAAATATAAACAAAGCTTATCAAGTGCTCAAGTCACCACTAAAACGTGCCGAACATTTGCTGAATCTCTTTGGTGTAAAAAGCCAAAATGATCATCTAAATTCTGAAATATTGAATGAATCAATGGAAATAAGAGAGTACTTACTAGACTGCGATGATCTACAATTTGCAAGTAGGATGATTGATAAAAAAATAAAAGGTTGCACCAAAAATCTAATTAATGCTTTCGCTACAAAGAATTTTGATGAAGCTGCGATGCAAGTTTTGAGATTGAAATATTTATATAAGTTATTTGAGGAAATGAAGAAAAATGCAGCCAATACAAATTTCTGAACCAAATTTAAATGAAAAAGTGTTCGGTATAGACCTAGGCACTACCAATTCTTTAATTGCTATAGTGAATAAAGCTGGTGACGTGGAGATATTTAAAGATGAACAAGGAAGAGAACTGCTGCCTTCTGCTTTTTCATATGAAAATAACATATTGAAAACCGGCTACGATGTTGGCTCAGGTGCAGTTTACTCGATAAAACGTTTAATGGGTAAAAGTGTCAAAGACTTGCACAAAGAAGGCATCAATTTTGAAATAGACGAAGAAAGTGGAAAAGTTATTAGGGTAAAATGTTCAGAGGAAAAGTATCTCACTCCTGTTGAGATATCTGCTGAGATATTAAAAGCTTTATGTGAGAGGGTAAAAAAGTCTACGGGAATAGAAGTAAAAAAAGCGGTGATTACTGTACCAGCTTACTTTGACGACTCAGCACGCAATGCAACGAAATATGCAGCAAAATTAGCTGGTATAGAGGTTCTTCGCCTCATTAATGAGCCAACTGCTGCGGCGCTTTCTTATTCGATTGAAAAGAATAACAGCAGTGGAATATATACAGTTTATGACCTTGGCGGCGGAACATTTGATATTTCGATATTGAAACTACACCAAGGAGTGTTTCAAGTCCTTGCAGTTGGTGGTGATGCCAAACTTGGTGGTGATGATTTTGATCGCCTACTAAATTCAATTGTGCTTGATAAGTACAGAGAAAAGGCAGGTTTAAACAAAGAGTGCTCTAGTGTCATCCCAGTGTCAGCTACTTTCATGACAGGACCATCATTTACTGAATTATGTACTGTAAAAGAATACCTAAGTGAAAACACGCTAGGCACTTTTGAATTCAACATCAACGGCGAGTTGTTTGAATGCGAAATTACCAAAGAAGAATTCGAGCAAGCAATAAGTCCTTTGGTTAGTAAGACTGTCAATATAGTCACTCGTACTATAGACGATATAGATCTTAAAATTGATGACATAAAAGTGATAATTTTGGTTGGTGGTGCTACTAGAGTGCCATTAGTTTATAACTCACTAGTCAAACTCTTTGGAAATAAGGTGCTGAATGATGTAGATCCAGATAAAGCAGTTGTTATTGGGGCAGCTTTGCAGGCTCATTATTTAACTTCAAGCTCAAAAGATAGGAAAATTCTCTTGGACGTTTTGCCTTTATCACTTGGCATAGAAACTATGGGAGGAATAGTTGAAAAGATCATACCAAGAAATACGCCATTGCCGGTTTCAGAAACAAAAGAGTTTACAACTTACATCGATGGGCAAGCGGCAATGAAAATTCACGTTTGTCAGGGGGAACGTGAAATGATAGAAGATAACAAATCTCTAGCGCAATTTGAACTCAAAGATATACCGCCACTACCTGCAGGTTCTGCACGAGTTGAAATAAAATTTACAGTCAACGTTGACGGAATATTGACTGTTACTGCACGAGAAAAAACCACTGGGATTGAGCAGACAGTTGAAGTAAATTCAAGTTTTGGCTTAAGTGGGGCCGATGTTCAAGATATGGTTAATCAGTCAATAAGCAACTTTGATGAAGATATGAAGGCTAGTTCCCTTGCAGAAGCTAAAATTAATGGCAATAAACTCATACATTTGATTGAAGGTGATAATAGTCTTTCCTCTGATCAAAGGTTAAAAAATCTACTGCAAAACGCAAAAAAAGCTTTACAAGGAAATGATTTGAGTGAAATCAATAGCGCTATTGCCAAGTTAGAAAACTCTTCTTTAGAGTTGTGTAAATTGACAAATAGGTAGAGTTTACACAGCCTTGTACAATATCCTTTCAAATCTCAGGGCAACAGGTACTCTGAAATTAAATGGCAACCAATCAATCTTCTCTAATTTAAACGATAAACCAACTATGCTCACACGCCCAATTATGTTTTCCATTGGTACAAAACCAATTTCAGGAAACCTGCTATCAAAAGAATTATTTCTATTGTCCCCCATAACAAAAAATTGATCGTTAGGTACATAGTAAACCGGAGTATTATACGATAGCTTATTGGAAACATTATCTATCAAAATCTCATGTTTTCTTCCATCTGGAAGTGTTTCTATATACCTTGGTATACTGCGACTTGATTCATAATCAAAAAAACTTTCAATTTGTCTTCGCTTTACCTTCTGATCATTTAGATATAACTCTCCCTCTATCATTTGCACTTTATTGCCTGGTATTCCTATTACTCGTTTAACAAATCTGATGCTATCGTTTTTCGTAGGTTTAAAAACTATTATGTCACCACGTTCTGGAGGGGTATAAAAGATCCTACCGCTGAAAATATTAGGAGAAAATGGAAAGGAGTGTTTACTGTAACCATATGAATATTTACTAGTAAAAATATAATCTCCTTCAAGGAGAGTGCTTTTCATCGAACCAGAAGGGATATGAAATGGCTCAAATAAAAAACTTCGTATTGATAGCGCAATCAGTAGTAAAAAAAACAATGAAGATAAAAATCTTCCTGTTCTTGTTATCCAGTTCCCCCTTAATTCCTCCAACTTTTCCAATTTTGTTTTTCTTATAAATTAAGCTTATTGTAACACATAAAAGTGGTAATGTGAAATTTTACGGTATCTGTTATCCCAACGTTGCATGCACAATCGTACGAATATTTGTTCCAAAACAGTGTTTATAGCGGGTTTTACCTCAAACACAAGGTGTTCCAATTCTCGCTACACAAGGAACAAGCGGACAACAGTGGAAAAGCTACCCAACAGAAACAAAAAACTACTTGACAAATTCCTCCAACTCTCTTATCATGGCAGTAAGGGTATTTCTGACTCAAAACTTGTTTTTGATCTGCAGGCTCAATGACAAAATTCAGTAAAAAACTCAGGGTATTTTTTGGCGGATTGTATCAAATTATAGCGGCTGCATGTCTTTTTCATTTTTTCTACATTCAGCCAAATCGCGCTTGAACTAAGCATCAGTAAATTATTATAGCGCCAATTTAAAGTATTATAGAGTCAAAACTTGCCACTCGGGGTTTCTTTGCCTTTTTTTTTATTTAGTAAATTTTTTAATATTTATAGCTAGTTGCGATTTATGAACGAACATTTGTTTTTACAACGAATGTTGTTATTCCAGCGCGTGACGCTGGAATCCAGGAATTTTATTAAGTTGGTGAGTATAAAAGCTCCCCGGGCCGGATTCGAACCAGCGACCAATTGGTTAACAGCCAACTGCTCTACCACTGAGCTACCGAGGAATAAACTGGTTTCAATTTATCATATTGAGCGCTGATTGTAAACGGTTTTTGTTTGCAATTATGATCAAAGCAATCTTAAATGCGCATAATTACACATATTTGCAAAAAACATAAAGCCTAATGGAAAAAGCTACGAATACCGGTGAAAAACATAGCAATTTTATTTTCATTTGCGGCTGCTATTACATCTTGGTCCTTCAGCGAGCTGCCAGGCTGAATTATTGCTGTAATTCCATGTTTTGCACTTTCTACTATGCTATCTGAAAATGGGAAAAATGCATCTGAGGCAAGCACAGCACTTTTGCACTTTTCACCCGCCTTTTTAACTGCAATGTTCACACTATCTATTCTACTTGTTTGTCCTGCACCAATACCTATGGCACAACCGTCTTTTGCTATAACTATTGCGTTGGATTTCACATGCTTACATATTTTCCAAGCAAAAATAAGATCTTCTTTTTCTTTTTCCGTTGCAGCACACTTTGTTACTTGGCTTATTTCTTCTGCTTTTATTGTATGGTTATTATTTTCTTGCACTAAAAACCCACCGGTAACGTTTTTGATTTGACACTTTGCATTTTGCTGAAGAGAGCTATGGATAATTACTCTTAAATTTTTCTTTCGCTGTAAAATTTTCAGTGCTTCATCGTTTATTGATGGTGCTATCACTACTTCCAAAAATATCTCGCTTAATTTTTTCGCTAACCTTAAATCTATCTCCCGATTTAAAGCAACTATGCCACCAAAACTGCTTATTTCATCACACGATAGAGCTTTTTCGTATGCTTCCAGAGCGCTATCACCAATGGCGGCTCCACATGGGTTATTGTGCTTGATTATCACTGCTGCAGATTCCTGAAACTCAGAAACTATGCTAAGCGCAGATTCTATATCCACTATATTATTATAACTCAACTCTTTTCCATGTAGTTTTTCCAGCGGATACTCGGTGAATTGATTACTGTAAAAAGCAGCTTTTTGATGGGGATTTTCGCCATACCTGAGTTCTTGTGCTTTACGTCCGTATAGGGCAAAAAACTCTGGTAACTCATTGCTTTTACTCTGGGATAGAAACCAACTGTAAATATTAGAATCGTAGCACGCAGTGAGAGCAAATGCTTTAGTTGCTAGATGTTTTCTGTATTCCAATGTTGTTTCATTGTTATTTTTGACCATCTCAGCTTTCAGTGTTTCATAATCTTGAGTGCTAGAAATAACTGAAGTAAAATGAAAATTTTTTGCTGCAGCCCTAATGAGCGCTACTCCGCCGATATCAATTTGTTCTATAATTTGCTCTTCATTTGAGCCACTGCTTACTGTTTTCCAAAATGGATATAGATTAATTATAAGCAGCTCTATAGGCTTAATTCCTAGATCTTGCATTTCTTTTTTGTGCTTTTCTCGATCACCTACTATTCCTCCATGAATTTTAGGGTGTAAAGTTTTTACCCTACCGCTTAGTATCTCTGGAAACTGTGTGTAATCTGAGACTTCTTGCGTTTTTATTCCTGCATCGGATAGAATTTTATATGTATTCCCTGTTGAGAGAATCTCTATTTGTTGCTTTGTTAAAAACGATGCAAGGCCAATTATATTTGTTTTATCATAAACCGATATTAAAGCTCTCTTCACTTTTATATAGAAAGTTTTTTAAGATTATACATAAGAAAAGGAAGTCTGGCTATAGCTGTAAAAAATATCATATGTTTTTTAAAAATTTTTTATTTGTAATTTTATCCAACCATATGGAAGCTTTGACAGCAAGTAGAGATTATATAAATCTCATATAAACCACTCTCAAGAGATGCTCTTAAAAAGCCCTGCGATACCAAAATAAATAAAGAGGTATACCACTTGCGGTGAATAAGCTCGCAATTAGCAAGGTGTTTATAGGAGTTTTAAGTATTACCCAGCAGCAAAAGGTTGTTGCTATACTACCAATTAAAAGCTTGTAATAATTTCTCTCCTTTACAACAACCTTTAGAAAAGCAAGGCTGCATGTAAGGTAGACAAATAAAAATGAAACTACAGAAAAGTCGATAATCGAAGTGATTTGCTGAGCAAAATTGTTACTTGAAGTAAGGATTAGCAAAACCGCAGTTCCAACTGAGCTGGTTATTATTCCCCAAAAAGGAGAACCATGTTTGTTCCTTTTGGCAAAGAATTGTGGCATAAGTCTATCTTCAGCAAGACCAAAAGCAACTTGTCCACTAGATAATACCCAAGTATTTAAACTACCAACACAAAAAATGGATGCAATTACAGAAACAATCAAATGCCAATTACCAGAAAACATAATTTTTATTGCATCAACATATGGTGCTCTTGAACTTGCTAAATCATTCCCATTTATTAACCCCATAATCGCGAAATTATTGATAAAATATATAACAGCAACACAGATTGTGCCAAGTACCACAGCTCTTGGTATAGTTTTGGTCGGGTTATCAACCGACCCTGCAGGTGCCGTCGCCAACTCAACTCCAACGAAACACCATAAAGTCAAAAGTGTAGAGCGGGCAAGAATCTGCGATGCTGTAAGACTTGAGATTCCTTCACCTGTAATGAAGTTGTTTCTATCGAAAAAAAACAACGCTGCTACAGGGATTGCAAGCAATACAGAAATTTTTATAACCGTGAGTAGAAACTCAATGCGCCCAGCGGTAGCTATTCCTCTTAAATTTACTAACGTAATGACTGTAAATAGTAGCAACTCTAAAAGCAAACGCATGCTTTGGATATCTTCATGGAAAAATGGTGTAAGATAACCAACACCCACAACTATTAGAGCTGTTGTACTCACCCAGGAGATTACCCAATATGTCCAACCAACAAAAAAAGCTGCTGTAGGACCAAAGGCATGTTTTGCATAAACGTGAGGGCCTCCGGTTTCTGGAAACTTTGCACATAGCGTGGCAAACACTAGTGCAAGAGACACAGCACCAGCTCCTGATATCACCCAGCTTATGAGGCTATAAGCGCCGTATGGTGCAAGGCTAATTGGAAGGATAAAAACCCCAGAGCCAATTTGACTACTGATTACTAAAGCCAAAACGGTTAAAAAACCTATTTTATTTGACACAATACTTCTTAATTCTTAGGCAGTAGTATAACTTAACCCCAAGAGTTTTAACAAATAAAAAATTATGTTCTTAGGTTAAACTTTTAGGAAGGTGGATTTGCGGTACCAAAGTAAATAAATAAGTGTGCCGCTTAGAGGAAATAAGCTTGACATGAGCAGTGTGCTTATAGGAGTCTCATATATTATCCAGCAGCAAAAAAGCACAGCCACACTTCCAATCAAGAATTTGCAGTAATTTTTCTCTTGTACATTAACCTTGAGAAAAGCAAAACTACATGCTAAATAGATAAATAAAAATGAAACTACAGAAACGTCAATTATCGAAGTTACTTGCTCTGCAAAATTTTTGTTTGACGTTAGAACAAGTAAAACTAGCACTCCCAAAGTACTGAGTATTATTCCACAAAAGGGAGCATCGTGCTTATTTCTTTTAGCAAAAAATTGTGGCACTAACTTATCTTTTGCAAGGCCTAAGGTAACTTGTCCATCAGCCAAGAACCAAGCGTTCAAATTACTTACAGAAACAATAAAAGCAACAACAGAAACAATCAAATGCCAATTACCTGAAAACATGGTTTTCACTGCATCAACATATGGTGCTCTTGAATTTGCTAAGTCGTTACCATTGATTAGCCCAATAATTGCAAGACTATTGATAAAATATACAACAGCAACACAGATTGTGCCAAGCACTATGGCTCTTGGTATTGTCCTAGCTGGATTATTAACTGATCCTGCAGGTGCTGTTGCTGATTCAAGTCCAATAAAACACCATAGGGTGAGAAGTGTAGAGCTGGCAAGAGCCTGTGATGTTGTGAGGTTCGAAATTTCCTCGCTTACGATAAAGTTATTTCTATCAAAAAAAAACAAAGCTGCTGCGGGTATTGCAAGCAGTGCAATAATTTTAACGACAGTTAATAGAAGCTCAACATGTCCAGCAGTTGTTACCCCTCTTAGGTTTATTAGCATAATGGCTAAAATTAATGTTATCTCTAGAAGCAAGCGTATATTTTGCATATTATTTTGAAAAAGTGGAACTAAATAGCCGATACTTGCAACCGTTACAGCTGTTGAGCTAACCCACGAGCTTATCCAATATGTCCAGCCAACAAAAAAAGCTGCTGTAGAGCCAAAGGTATGTTTTACATAAATATGAGGACCACCAGTTTCTGGAAATTTTGCACAGAGTAAGGCAAAAACCAAAGCGAGAGATATAGCACCGAATCCTGATATCACCCAGCTTATGAGGCTATAAGCGCCGTATGGTGCAAGGCTGATTGGAAGCATGAAAATTCCAGAGCCAATTTGGCTACTAATCACTAAGGCAAGAACAGCCAAAAAACCTATTTTATTTGACACAATGGCTTTTAATTTTTATCTGAATAGATTAACAATATAACCGAAGCTCAGAAATTTCAATCGATCTTTATAAAAGCTTGCATTTTTCTATATGTATGCCATAATAAGTTATTCTATTAGTCATTGAGTGAAGGCTATGAATCCGAGATTAAAAAGATTTTTAGTTGTTTGTGGGTATATTTTATTAGTTGGCGCTGCTATTGGAGCAGTTTTTTTATTCGAACATTTGTTTGATGTCTTTATTAATGCGCTTTATGCATTCCTTCTTGCCAAAACTTCAAGTGAGGTATTAGCTGGTTTTGGAACATTTGCAATTCTTCTTGCTGCTTGTGTTGCATGCTATGGCATACATAAGCTCTGTTCTATTTTTACAGAAAAAATTACGAGCAGCTATCAATCTTTCAAGAATGAAAATAGTGGTGATAACATTTTTTCTGAAGTGTATAATGATCCAACAATAGGATTAAAAGATAAAATTTTGTTTTTTTCTATATATTTGATATATTGCATTCAATTGCCATTTTTGTACTGTGCATCGAAAATGTCGGAGCTTAGCAAAGTATTATCAAATAGTGGAGCAATAGGTGCTAGAATATGTTTAGTATTTATAAATGCTATATTATTAATCCCAGTAGCGCTTCTTGAGTTAATAAAATATCCATTAGTAAAACTCTTTTCACCTTTGGGTTTAAATGTAAAGCAACTTAGCTTTTTGTTTAATGTAAGCGATGTAGGCACTGGCAGTCAGAGTGTTCATACGAGTAGTTTTGAGTACAGTGTTCTTCAACGCGCTCAAGAGTTGAAGCAGAAATTCGGAAATCAACCAAATGTGTTGGATAAAGAACTTGAAGACTACATAAATGGTTCAGATCAGTTAACAATGGATCAAAAAGAGCTGTTAAGGCTTTATCTTAACTTTAATGGTTCTAACAGAGCAATTTGGCAAGAATCAAGAACTGGCCTTACTCTTACACAAGTGGCAAATTTAGTTTTGACTACAGCTAAGAATCAAAAGTTAGATACAGATTTTCTAAAGTGCATGTTACTGGTGCGTTTAAAAGAAGGAAATGGTGAATGTCGTCTTGGAATGTTTAACCGTATTATTTATTTACTTAGCTGTCTTGAAGCAAAAAATAACTTCACGGTCGAAGTAAACACTCAAGTGTACGGAAGAATTCCAAGCATTGCGAAAGAGTTTCTTACGCATTGTGAAAGTAAAAGGGTAAAGGTTTTAAAAGACAATTTTGATAATTTTTATTCTGAAAATGATATGGATCTTGAAGTAAAAAATAGTATAGAAAAGTTAATGGGAGAAGCAAAACAATTTGTCTTTAATAAGCTGTATATAGATTATTATAATAGGTACGGTCAAGAAGTTGGAAGGGGCTCTATGAAGCAGAAATTAAGAGAGTTAATCACAGATGATGATATAAAGGAAGCAGTAAATGCTGTGATAGATGATATAGCAATTTCTCCAGAACCGCCTACTTTTCTTGAGAGAGTAAAAGCATTTTTTATTCATACAACAGAAAAGCGTTCTGTTGTTTAGTGATGCTATGGAAGGAAATTTTTTACTTTAACTGAAAAAGTTACTTTTGCATACTTAAGACCTTATTACAATAAGCTTCTCGCATAACTAAACTAAGCGGAAAAAGGCAATTTACTATCCAATCCTACCTGCTATCTCAACGTATATTCCACTAACGTGTAGTGGGATGATGGTTGTTGTTTAGCAATGAATATTTAAGAAGTTTACCAAACTAAGAAAAAAAGGCAAAAGAAGCCCTGGTCGGTATTTATTTTCAGTATTGGCGTTTTTGATGTCTTAAACGACTTATAAGCGCGTTTGAGCTTGTATAGGTAAAAAACCAGAAGTTTTAAAAAGACATGCAGTGCACATAGTGCGAAAAATTAAACAATAGTACGCCAAATACAAGTTTTCTTGTCATTTTAACCTGTACAGATTGGGAAGTTAAATAAATAGCTTCACTACTATGATAAGGGTGACGATGAAGGTTGTCAAGTAGTTTTTTCGTTTTTGACGGGTGTATACCTAGAGCGCTGCCAAAAACTATGCGAGAGGTTTAATGAAGGTCTATTTACCAATATAGAGCTGCCTTGGTCTATTGATTTTAGTTTCTTTGTCATTTGCCATTTCATACCACTGAGTAACCCAACCGGTAGTTCTTGCAAGTGCAAAAATAGGCGTGAACATATTCGAAGGAATATCAATGGCGTTCATTATTATACCTGAGTAAAAGTCAACGTTCGGATATAGCTTGCGCACAATAAAATACTCATCCTTTAAAGCTATTTCCTCAAGTCCTTTTGCAATCTTGAGCAGTTCATTACTTTGTTCCAGTTTACCCAAAACCTCATTACAGGCGTCCTTCAATATGCGTGCGCGTGGATCGTAATTTTTATAAACACGATGACCAAACCCCATTAATTTGAATGGATCTTTATCATCTTTAGCTTTTTCAATGAACTTATCTATATCTCCACTTTGCTCTATCTCCTTTAGCATATTTATAACTGCCTCGTTAGCACCACCATGCGCAGGTCCCCAAAGTGTAGCAACTCCTGCAGAAAGGCTTGCAAACAAGCTAGAACTGGCTGATCCCACCAACCTGACAACTGCTGTAGAAGCATTTTGTTCATGGTCAGCATGAAGAGTAAATATTTTATCCAGAGCTTTTGCAAAAAGGACACTTTTAGCGTTATCAAAAGCATCGCCAAACATCATCCTTAAAAAATTTTCACTATAGCTCAATTCGTTGTTGGCATTTATGAATTCCTGATCGTTGATATGCCTGTACGTTATTGCAACAATTGCAGGAACTTGCGCTATTGCAGAAATTCCAAAATCTAGATCTTCACTGTTGACGTTGTTGCCATGTCTCTCATGGTAAAGTGCTGACAAACTTGCAAAACATGCAATTAAAATCGACATAGGGTGAGCAGTTTTTGGAAATGCTTTAACCACGTTTACAACCTGCTCTGGCACTTTAGATAATTTCTCTATTTTCAGAAGAAACTTTTTGTGTTGCTCTAAATTAGGCAACTTACCATAGAGTAATAGGTAAATTACAGCAGTAAAATTATTATTCTCTGCTAAATCAGCTATACTATGTCCCCTATACTTAAGAACTCCTTCATCTCCATCAATGAATGTAATTGCGGAAGAACACGAAGCTGTGGAAACAAACCCTGGATCATAAGTGAATAACCCTGTTGTCCTATACAAATCCTTAATATTTAATACATCAGGGCCTACTGTTCCGTTTAATATGGGTAGCTCAATCTTTAATCCGTTGCTTAATTCTAATAACGCTTTTTTATCCATCACTTAGGTCACTCAAATTCTATACAAAGCATACAAACCGAGGACTATATATTAACCTAGTTAACTTTAGATTAACCACACTAAGCAGTCATCAACGCTTTGACTTTTGCATTTAAGCGACTTATTTTACGTGCAGCAGTGTTTTTATGAATGACACCTTTATTCACGCACTTGTGCAAATTAGATTCAGCGTTTCGAAATGCTATAATGACATTTTCTTTATCACAAGACTTAATTATATCAACCAATTTCCTAATAGCAGTGCGGGTTTTACTTTTGCGCATTTTATTTATCAAAGTGCGCTTTGCTATTACCTTTATCATTTTTTTAGCACTCTTATGATTCGCCATATATTAATACCTAAAACACTGTACTCTTTCCTTATTATAGAATTTTTTCACTAATTTGCAATACTAGTTTTTTCTGCAGCCAATTTGCTACTTTTCTCTTCAATAGCTTTTTCTAAGTTTCTCAAGAATTCATCCCTACTTAACCCAGGGTATATCGGAGGTAATATCTCTATTATTGCCTTTCCGGGATTTTTTCTTATAGAAAGTATACTCTTTGGCCAAAATAAACCGGTATTTAAAGCAATTGGTAATACAGGAACAGATAATACGCTATATAAAGCTGCAACACCTGGTCGATATTTTGCTTTTTGTGTTGCAACTGTTCTAGTGCCTTCAGGAAATATTATTATGCTTCTATTTTCTTTTATACGCATCTTAGCTAACTTAACAATATAGCGTATAGAGCTGATACCATCCAAGCGGTTAATAAAAATCATCCTAAGCGTCATGAGGTGTAACCCAACAAATGGAATCCACTTCAGTTCACGTTTTAAAATAAAAACTGCGTTTCTAAATAAAAGTATAAAAATAAATGTTTCAAACGGAGATTGGTGCTTAGAAGCAATTATAAAGGGCTGCTTTGGAATGTTTTCTATCCCCTTAATTGCGTATTCAACTCCACATAATAAACGAAGCATGAACAATACAACCTTTACTGAGTAGGCAAGGAAAATAGTTATTATGCGCGCAGGAAAGAAGAGTATAGGGAGAGTAATTGAAGTATAGAGAACCTCCCATAATATAAGGAAAAAATTGAACAGTAAGCCTGAAATCATGAACTCAGATAAACTTACTTGAGTTTAGCTCTACTGCAAATTAAAAACAATAAGTTTAACTATTGATTGTCTGAGTAATAGGATGTGAGTCAGCTAATTTGTCCTTCAATTTTTTGTTAGCAATATGAGTATATATTTGTGTTGTAGAAAGGTTAGTATGACCAAGAACTTTTTGTATCAGCACAATACTTGCTCCACTATCCAGCAGATGGGTAGCAAAAGAATGTCTAATCACATGTGGAGAGATTTTATTTTCATCAATATTACATTTTCTTGCTAATCCCTTAATTAGTTGACCGATTCTTTGCCTAGTAATCGGCTTATTAGGTTTATTACCTGGAAACAGCCAATCGGACTCCTGTACGTCAGGAATCAGATTGTTACGAAGTGATAAATAATTTCTAAGGCTCCCCAGCGCTTGCTCATTAAAAAGAATTTGCCTCTCCTTACCACTTTTTCCTTTTATTATTATATAACTTTCTTTGTCATTACTGTTTGCTAAATGTAGCACCTTACATAACTTCATATTAATCAGTTCAGAAATACGCATGCCGGAAGAGTAAAGTATTTCTAAAATAGCGCATAACCTCCTACCGTTTATTTCTTTATTCCATTCGCTCGCTGATTTTCTGACTGTATCCATTAACAGGAGCATTTCTTTGACGCTCAAATATTTTGGCAAAGGACGAGAAACTTTTGGATTTTTCAATTCATCATCATTAGCTGGAGCTGGATTGAAATCTATTATTCCATCATTAAATAAGCACTTATAAAAATTTTTCATAGCAGATATCTTTCTTGATATAGAACTACTTTTATATTTCTTTTGTGTGTATAGAGATTTCACATAATCTTTGATATTAGTTTTGCTTGCGCTGACTAAAGTAGTGCCACTTTCCAACAAAAAATTTTCAAGTTGACGTAAATCTGAACGATAACTTTCTAAAGTATTTTGCGTAGCAGACCTTTCTGACACTAAAGTATCTATGTAATACGTTATGTAAAGATTCTCTTTTTTATTCTGTAACTGCTCTCTTTTCATTCTCAGCTCCTATATTTATTTCTTTGACTATAGTTTGATTGGAAATGTTATTCGTACTTCTTAATAAAAAATACGAAATAAATAAAATATTTACCAACAGAGTAAGTATAATAAACCTTCGTCTTAATTTTTCTTAGGTTTGATCTTACCTTTACCATAGTTAAATTATAACATCAAATCTGTAGAAAGCATCCTGCAAAGTGAATTTTGCTATAATATACCACTTCTTGGTTGTATCTACTTATATCCATAATAATATAATGTTTTTATAGCGCGAGCACAACTAAACGGTAACTCTTATATTAGTGCTACAGATGTTAATAAATTTTTAGTATATATGCTCTGTTAAAAGAAGAAATCACATAGTATCTCTTTTCAATAAAGCACTAATAAAAGGAAGGGTAACATTTGATCCCATAGATTCATCATCTACCTTTTCTATAATTTCATTAATGCTGTGAAAAGAACGCTCAACTCTTGCCAAAATATAATCGATCACTTTCAAATCAATTTTGAACTGTTTATCTGAAAACCGTTTCATCAACATAATCCTTAACAATTCCCCGCTCGCTGATGGAATTTTTACGCTGATGGTTGATAATATGCGAGAACTTAAATCTTTTAACTTGAAGTTAAGCTTGCTTGGTGAAGTTGAAGAAGTAATAAGCAATTTCTTGTTATTTTCTTTCATGTAGTTATAACAATGCAGTAACATTGCTTCATCTTGAATGTTTTGTATATTTTCTAAAATAAAAGCGTTGCTATATCTAATCTCGCTTATAAAATTGTTCACATTGATAAAGATCGCATCGTTCATCGATTGCCAAATGTGAGCAAGATGAGTTTTACCAGAACTTTTAGGCCCAAAAAGGATCAGACATTTCCAAGATAAATCATCAATGACTGAGTGGTACACATGTTTATTTTCATCCAAGATGATGAAGTTTTGCAGACTATAATCAGCTTGATTATTGTTAAATAAATTTAATTGCACATTAGACATTTTGTGTTCCTGATGGTAACTTTTACGTCAAAATTTACTTACTCTTCTTGAGTACATCAGGTATTCTCTCTCCTTATTACAATGCAAAAACCTGTTAGCCATTTCTGTAAAACTCACTTTTAAGATATTTATCGGTTATACATTTCACTGATACATAAAACATTGCTATTATTGGAACAAAAAGTAATATACCCATAAGTCCAAAATATGAGGCACATACAGTAACCCCAAGAATAATTACAGCTGGATGTATATGGACTTTTTTTCCTATCAATAAAGGAGCCAGTATATTTGCATCCATCAGGTGTCCAACACCAAATAATATTAAAACAGCAGTGCTTTCAAACCATCCACTGAATTGAGTAACAGCGCTCAAAAACCCAATGATAGTATATAATAATGGCCCTATATAAGGTATAAATGTTAGTGTCCCTGACAAAACTCCAATAGCAACAGAATGTCTCGACCCGATTATACTAAGACCTACAGAGTAAAAAATCATCATAAAAATGCATACATTCACCTGTCCTTTTAGGTAGTTAGATACAATAAAATCCACTTTTGAAAAATAATCTGCAACTTTTTCTCTGTAAGGAACAGGGACTAATTTACTAACTTTTGTTACAATCAAAGGCCAATCACGCAATACATAAAAGAACATCACCGGAGTAATCACCGCTAATGATACTGTATGAATCAAGCTAAAGCTCGAGCTTAACACCTGGATTATAAAATTGCTGGTAATATCAAGGGCATTTACGAAATAAGATATATAATCGCCGTAATTTTTTGCTAGGCTTTCAGATAAGTGATCAAACAAACCATCTTCTGTTTTTATATTGAGAAATTCTAACACAGATGGAATAACTTTGAGGTTTAACGAAGGTACTTTACTGACCAAAAAATTTAATATTGAAGTAATTTGAACATATATAATAGGTAAAACAAATGTAACAGCTAATACAAAGATCATTAGTAGAACAAGTATTATAAAAATTACAGAATATAAGCGTGGTATTCTATACTCCTCAAACTTTACTACTAGCGGATTAAATAAATATGCAACAACGATAGATATTAAGCATGGAAAAACTATAGGGCGCACTAAAAATAATGTGCCAATTATAAGAAGTAATATAAGACAAACAGTTGCATAGCGTTTTTGCATGTTTTTAGCATAGTCAATTTATTAAAAATAATACACAGTTTATTTTATCTATGTTAAAACAAATTACCAAAGACAGAGAAAGCTTACAAAAAACGAAGTACCTATAGTTTATCTATAAGCGGCCAAAAAGCACCTTAGCGAGTGTTTTCTGATACAAAAATACATCAGGTCACCTTTTTTTATCATCCAGTTAGCGCTTCCTTTTTTTTGTCATCCCAGCGCTTGACACACAACTGTACGAACATTGCAATTAGCAAGTAATTTGCGGGTGTCATGCCAGTGCTTGACACTGGCATCCAGGAATTTTATTAAGTTGGTGAGTATAAAAGTAGCTGTTTTATGTTAAAATACGACGTTTTGATGATTATGGAAAGCCCGGTGTCGGAGCACTGGGATGACACCCGCAAATTACTTGCTAATTGCAATGTTCGTACAGTTGTGCACGTTACGCTGGAATCTAGGTGAAAAAAAAGTGTAGATCCCAGATACTGCTTTAGTCATAAATATTTAAGAAATTTACTAAATGATAGAAAAAAGCAAAAGAAGCCCCGTTAGCTAGTTATTCACTATCTATCTTTTAAATTGGCGTTTTTTACTGTCTTAAACGCTTTAACAAGCGCGTTTTAGCTTATATTAGGTAAAAACCTTGAAAGTTTATAAAGACATGAGGTGCACATAGTGCAAAAAATTAAATATAAGACACCAAGTACATTGAGTTTTTTGTCATTTTATCTGCACAGACTGAAGATAAATAATAGCTTTAGTATTAAAATAATGGTAACGGCGAAGGTTGTCAAGTAGTTTTTTTGTATATACCAAAACTGGTTTGATATGCTAGAGATCTAGTGAAGATCGGCATGATGTCTCTTGACATCTGGTGAGTTTATGAATAGGCTGGAATAGCTTTGTGTTAACTTAAGGAGTTATTATAACGTTTGTTCAATTACTTAATAGAGAATTAGATGATTTGCATTTATTAAAACATCAGTTTTACCAATCATGGAATGAAGGAAATTTGAGTCTTGAAGCTCTGCGAGTTTACGCTAAGGAATATTATCATCATGTTCACGCATTTCCTCGTTATATTAGCAGTATACATTCTTTATGTCTAAATCTAAAAATAAGACAAGTTTTGCTTGGTAATTTAATAGAAGAAGAACAAAGCGATGAGAACCATCCAGAGTTATGGCAACGTTTTGCTGAAGGGCTTGGTGTCTCACGGTCCGATCTTCGTGAAGATGCGCAAATTAAGGAGACACAAGAATTGGTTGATGGTTACTTTGATATTGTACGATCAGGCTTTGCAATGGGTCTTGAGGCTCTTTATGCCTATGAACGTCAAACCCCTGAGGTTTCTAAATCTAAAATTGATGGCCTCAAAAAATACTATTCAATAGATGATGGGCGTTCCATCCAATTTTTTACCGTTCACATGGATGCTGATGAGTGGCATTCTGAGGAGTGCGCAAACCTTATTGCAGATTTAAATGAAGAAGAACAAGGAAAAGTTATGCAAGGTGCTAAAAAAGGAGCAAAACTTTTATGCGGTTTTCTTGATGGAATGATGAACGCATATGCACATTGCTGAGGGGTTTTTATCAATAAAGGGGAAAACTTCTTTTGAGTAATTTGGTGAACTTCATAAACATGTGGGTTTTTGTAAGCTAGGGAATAGAGAAGTATAAAGATGGAACTATGTACAAAACCGTTATGTAACCTCCTTATCCAGGATTTACGGCTTTGGGTTCATTTAGGCTGTAGTGCAGAAGAGAAGTTTCATTCCCAATTAGTGAGTATTAATGTTGATTTTACCTTTAAGTCTCCTCCTGTAGGGTTTATAACTGACCGGCTTGAGGATACTGTCTGCTACCTGGAAGTAGTGCAGAGTATACAATCGCTTGCTCAAAGCAAGCAATTCAATTTAATCGAACATTTCACTCGCGATGTATATATAATTATTAGCAAACTTTTGATGCAGAAAAGGCATACTATTTCTTCTATAAGAGTGGCTACTCACAAAGTTGCACCACCTGTTCCCGATGTACATGGGGGTGTTCTCTTTACCTATAGCAATGCACTGCAAGAGCAGGAAGACAACTAATGATTTATATTTCTATTGGTTCAAATATAGGAAATCGCCTTTCTAATTTACAAAAAGCTACTCAATTACTAAAGGAGCGCTGCTTTAAAGACCTAAAATCTTCGATTGTCTTAGAAACTAAAGCCATTTTACCAAATGGTGCCCCAACTGAGTGGAACAAGCCATTTCTTAATATGGTTGTGTATGGAAGCTGTCTTGCTTCTCCCGAAGAGCTATTAAAAGGCCTAAAACAAATCGAATGTGACATTGGTCGTCCACAGATTCATGAAAAGTGGGCACCTCGTATTATCGACTTGGATATTTTATTATTGGATGATCTAACGCTTGATACACCCTATCTTAAGATTCCTCACCCAGAATTGTTGAATAGACCATTTTTGCTTCACTTGATGGCAATGCTCAGCCCCATGGGTGATATTCCAACAACTAACAAAACGTTTAGTAGTGTTACTCACAACACCCCTAGCGTTCAAGACCGCTTTTTAAAGAGTTTTACGCTTTCACCAGAGCTTGTGGGAATTGTCAACGTCACTCCTGATTCATTTTCAGATGGTGGTCTTTATTATGATGCAGATCAAGCAACTAAACAGGCATTGCAACTGGTGTCAGATGGTGCGAGAGTAGTTGATCTTGGTGCTCAATCAACAAGGCCTGGATCTTCGATGCGGATCCCAGAGGAAGAATATGCACGTTTAAAACCAGTACTTGATAATCTTAGTCATTATATGAAAGCTGGCGATATTAAAGTAAGTATTGATAGCTTCTGGCCGGATGTTATTTTAAAAGCTTTGGAATATTATAGCATTGCTTGGGTAAACGATGTTAAAGGAGATCTAGATGATAATACCTTAAAAGAAATTGCTAGCGGTGGGTGTAGCATCGTTATTATGCATTCACTCTCTATACCACCACATAAGGACAACATTATTCCAGGTAACACTGACCCCATCAACACCATAAATCACTGGGCAGAGAAAAGTATTGATAAATTACTAGCTCTAGGTTTTAATAAAAGCTCAATAATTATTGATCCTGGTATAGGTTTTGGAAAATCCCTATATCAGAATATCTGGATTTTACGCAAGATAGAAGCATTACAAAGTTTCGGCTGCAAGGTTCTAGTGGGTCATTCTAGAAAGTCATTCATTTCTTCTTTTTCTTCAGAACTTGCCTTTAACCGAGATTTGGAAACAATTTCCACGTCGTCTGTATTACACAATAAGGTTGATTTCCTTCGAGTGCATAATGTGCGCGATCACATGAGATTTTTTGTAGCCCAAGCTGCTTTACATGGATGATGATTATCGGAGTTATGGCCGTTGATCCAAGCGGGGTAATTGGAATAAATAATGGATTGCCCTGGGACTACCCAAGTGAGCTGGAGCATTTTTGCCAAGTGACTGATAAACAAGTTATTGTTATGGGAAGAAAGACATTTGAAGCAATACCTCAAAACATATTGAAGAATCGTGTTCCTGTTGTTTTTTCTCGTAACAAGCTAAGTTCGTGTTTTAATAGAGGTATAAAATGTACTATTGTTTCTTCTATGCAAGAGTTTCTATCAATTCAAAATAGTTGGAATTACCCCAAAATCTTCATGATTGGCGGAGCACAGATAGCGCACCTTTTTTTAGAACATGATCTAATCTCAGAATTTATCATAACAGAAATTCACAAACCTTATAAAGGTGATGTATATTTCAACTTAGCACTCCTTGATGTGTGGAATAAAACCATTCTTATTGAAACAAAAGATTACACTATATGCAGGCTAATATATGCAAGTTGAAGCAATTTACACACACCGCGTTGAATGCGGTGAAGCATTAGAGAAGATTCTTGATTGCTATGTTTCAAAATTATTGAGGGAGGAGGTTGTGCTTGCTATCACATCAAAAATCATTTCCATTTGCCAAAAGCAAGTAGTTCACAAAACTGCCTGTTCTAAAGAAGAGCTGATTAAAAAAGAAGCTGATGCGATTGTTGATACAGATTGCAATCTTTGCAGTATCTATTTGACAATTAAAGATAATATCTTAATTCCATCTGCCGGTATTGATGAATCAAATGGTGATGAGGTGTATATTCTATATCCAAAAGATGTTCAGAAAACAGCTGTATCAGTATGGGACTACCTAAGGACAAAACGTTGCATAAAGCATCTTGGTATTTTGATTACAGATAGTAGTATAGCGCCTATGCGCCTTGGGGTTACAGGAATTGCTCTTGGTTGGTGTGGGTTTGAGCCGCTTTATTCCTATGTAGGCAAGCCAGATCTTTATAGTAAGCCACTCCAGGTAACACAAATCAATCTTCTTGATGCGCTGGCAACATCTGCTGTTTTAGTTATGGGAGAAGGGGCAGAACAAACGCCAATGGCAGTAATTAAAGATGTGCCAAAAATCCGCTTTCTTACTCGTCCACCGACTATAGAAGAAGAGAGAAGTGTTAAGATATCAGTGGAAGACGACCTTTATTCTCCTCTGCTCATGAAAGCCCGGTGGTTGAAGAATGAGGGGTAGATTAAAAAAATGTACAAGACTAGGTCATGCAGCCTGACTTTTCCTTTTATATCATACGTTAGATCTATTGCATAACAAATCGGCTTTTGGCATATGAGAAAAAACTACTTGACAACCTCCGCTGTTACCTTTATTATGGTACCGAAGCTATTATTTATCTTCAGTCTGTGCATATTAAATGACAAAAAAACTTAGCATATTTGGCGTCTCATGTTTAATTTTTCGCACTATGTGCACTGCATGTCTTTATAAAACTTCTGGTTTTTTACCTATACAAGCTGAAACGCGCTTATAAGTCGTTTAAGACATCAAAAACGCCAATGTTATAAGATAGCTAGTGAATAACTAGCTATCTGGGTTTCTTTTGCCTTTTTTTATATTTAGTAAATTTCTTAAGCACAAAGGTTACACTAACTTTCGTTATCAAACAAGATACATAATAAATTCGCTAATCGTAGGGAAACTTTTTAATTTATCCTATTACCATATAGATTTGGTATAAATGGATTTCCAGTAAAAAATTACTTCGCCTATTTATCCAGTGTTACTCTAATTACAGTAGAGATATTTAGAGAGCTCAAAATCTATCTCCGTATGCAGACCTTTTCAGTGTGCGTGGGTGCACACACGTCTCTGTCGTATGTGCGTTGCATTTTTTCTAAATTTTTTACATGAGGAGACTTTATGTCTAAAATATCACATTCTTAACAGAAAATTGCTCAAGTCGGCGAAAGTAATATTGGATTTGTTTATACGTAGCCATTGAACGGGAAATTCATGCCTTAAAAGGATCATATACATCAGTTTCCCTAGTGTCGTTCTTTTTCAATTTTTCACTTAATAACCTCAAAATGGGCTGTAAATCATCATCGATTGATAAGCATAGTACTTCTTTATCAAGGTAGTTAGCCAAATGATTCTTCTTCTCCAGAATTTCTTCTTCTTCCGATAAGTCACATTTGTTTAACAACACAACTTCCTCTTTTCTAACAAGATCACTATTGTAAAGCCCCAGCTCATTGTGTGTGCAATCATACGCTGAAATGACATCATCGTGAGTTACATCAATTAAATGCAGTAAAATTTTACACCTTTCTATGTGCTTCAAGAATTTATGTCCAAGCCCAACTCCAAGGTGAGCATCAGAGATTATTCCTGGAATATCTGCTATTACAATTTCGCTATCATCCACTTTTGCTACACCTAAATGTGGTCTTATCGTGGTGAATGGATAATCACCTACTTTTGTATCCGCATTTGAACAGCGAGTTAAAAATTTTGATTTACCTGCGTTTGGCATGCCGATAATGCCAATGTCAGATAAAACTTTTAGTTTTAATAATACATATTTTTCTTCGCCAGGTTGACCGTAGGTAAAATGCCTTGGTGCCCTGTTGGTAGAGGATTTAAAATTGGTGTTTCCGAGTCCACCTTTTCCACCTTGCACTACTTGAAATTCCATCTCAGGTTTATCAAGGTCTACTATCACCTCCTCACTTTCTTCATCGATTATTTGTGTCCCAACTGGAACTTTAAGTACGACGTCTTTTTCTGCTGTGCCAGACCTATCTCTGCTTGCACCACTTTTTCCATCGTTTGCTTTAATGTGTCTCCTATAACGAAAATTAAGCAAAGTGTTGAGATTTGCATCACTAATAAAAACTATGCCTCCTCCCTTCCCTCCATTACCACCGTTTGGACCACCAAATTCAACGAATTTTTCTCGACGAAAACTCACACAGCCATCACCGCCATCACCTGCCTTTAGATACAATCTAACTTCGTCTATAAAGTCCATGGCAAACCACTATAATATTTGACATTTCTTCCTAACGTACCTTCTATTCTCAGCAGCTCATTATACTTTGCAAGCCTATCAGAACGCGATAGCGAGCCAGTTTTTATTTGTCCACAATTCGATGCAACTGCTATATGAGATATCGTTGTGTCTTCTGTTTCACCTGATCGGTGAGAAATGGCTACTTTGTAGCCATTTGATTTTGCCATTTCAATGGCAGCAAAAGTTTCCGTTAATGTTCCTATCTGATTTGGCTTGATTAGTACAGCGTTTGCCATTTTCTCCTTTACTCCTTTATGTATCAGCTCACAATTTGTAACAAACAAATCATCTCCGACCAATTGAACTTTGTTTCCAAGTTTTGCGGTAAGCAATTTCCAACCTTCGTGATCATCTTCACTCATTGCATCTTCTAAAGAAATTATTGGATATTTTTCGACAAGGCCGCAATAGTACTCAGCCAATTCCTCTGAAGTAAGCTCTCTATTTTCAAATTTGTAAATTTTATCTTCATAAAAAGTAGATGAAGCCACATCAAGGCCTAATGCAAAATGATTTTGTATTGAATAACCGGCAGACTCTACAGCATGAATTATCAGATTAAGAGCTTCTTCGGTGCTTTCGATATTCGGTGCAAAACCACCCTCATCTCCTACATTTGTGCTGTAACCCTTTTTCTTGAGAATGCTGCGCAAGTTATGAAACACCTCTGCGGACATTCTGATCGCTTCACTGAAAGCTTCAGCTCCAACAGGAAGAATCATAAATTCTTGAAAATCGAGTTTATTGTCTGCATGTGCTCCGCCGTTGATTATGTTAATGAGTGGAACCGGCATAACACTTGCCTGCTCTCCTCCTAAATATTTATATAGTGGCATTTTGAAACTGTTTGCTGCTGCTTTTGCAACGGCAAGGGACACCCCTAAAGTTGCATTTGCTCCAAGTTTTGATTTGTTTTGCGTTCCATCTAGCTCTATTAAAGCCTTATCAATCACGGCATGGTTTGCTGTATCCATGCCAACAATTTCATCTGCTATCACTTCATTCACAGATTGAACAGCTTTCAGCACTCCTTTACCGCAATATCTTTTTTCATCTTGATCTCTAAATTCTAAGGCTTCTAGTTTTCCGGTTGAAGCTCCAGAAGGTACAGAAGCTCTACCTGTTGCTCCATCACAGAGCTCAACTTCTACCTCAACGGTTGGATAACCCCTGCTATCTAAAATTTCTCTTGCGAATACATTGTTAATTATCTTTTTCATCATGTTAAACCTCTATTTCCGACATAAGTGCTGCAGTTTCTTTCGCTAGTTTGGCTATATTACCACCAGCACCAATAAATAGTACTACATCACCTGAATTTGTCGAATCATTGATGAAATGTGAAATTGGCAAAGCATTATTCATAATCTCTACGTTACTAAACCCATTGCTGATTAAAGCTTTCTGTATATCATCAATTCCACAACCGGGAATAGGCTCATCATCTGGAGGATGAACAGGAGTGAGAATGACATAGTCAAACATCATAAAGACTTGTACGAACTCATGAAAAAATTTACGAATGCGAGCAAAACGGAGCGGTTCGATGATTCCTATTACCCTTTCCTTTAGTGATCAAGCGTGCTGCTGCCAGGGTTGCCTGTATTTCGTTTGGATGATGGGCATAGTCCTCAATTAACTTAACGCCTTTAATATCAGTAGTTAAAGAAAATCTTCTTGCTACTCCTTTAAATTCCACAAGGCCCTTTTTGATATCCGCATCGCCAATTCCAAGCTTTACCGCAACCGATATTGCAGCTAGGGCGTTGCTGACTTTGTGAATACCTATTGCGTTTGATAGTACTACATTCTTTATTCTGTGGTTATTGTCAATCAACACGTCAAATTCTATGCTGCTAATATGCTGCTTAATGTTTGCAGCTCTAACGTTATTCACTTTTGCAGAGTGTGACGCTGATTTTTTTCTGGATCCCAGTGTCACGCACTTGGATGACAAAGGAGGATTGGATGACAGAAGGAGACACATCTTCGAACCCAAACGTTATAAAATTACCTGCATCACAATTGATGCCTACAGAATCAGGCAAAATTGCAAAGTCTGCCCTGTTTACAAATTGAGAAAATGCATCTTTGATATTGTCAAGTGTACCGTAATGGTCTATGTGATCATCATTAACACTAGTTATGACAGCGATATTTGCAGGGATTTTTAACATAGTTCCATCAGATTAATCAGCCTCAGTCAAAAAAATGTCACTCTTGCCAAGTTTTGAGTTATTTCGATAGGAGTTTAATGTCCCTCCCACAATTACAGTTGCATCGGTACCAGAGTGGTCAAAAATATAAGCAATCATAGCCGTTGTTGTCTTTCCGCTTGAACCTGAAACTGCTATCACATATTTATCTTTCATAATCTCAGCGAGTATGTATGACCTATGTAAAATGGTCTTATTGTTATCTCTTGCGGCAACTAACTTCACATTGTCGGATTTTATCGCAGAAGAATGTACTACTATTTGAGCTTGTTTAATGTTATTGGCATTGTGGCCAATATAGACCTCTATACCTAGCTTTTGTAATCTATCTACATTGTCATTTGATTGCGTATCACTGCCTTGGACTTTATGATTAGAGTTATGAAGAATTTCAGCAATTGCGCTCATCCCAATTCCACCTATACCAATTATATGTATTGTTTCTTTTCGAGTATTGTTCATATTTAGCAGTAGACGTTTACTGATTACTAAATTTGTTATAGTATAATTTAGAATCCTCATGGTATCGAACCCTTTCATTGAATAAAATGATAAAAAATCTAGCTTTTTTATGCCTAATATTTGTTTGATAAGTAGTTGCGGTTTTCGCAGCAGGTGTAACAATGCTGCAGGCCATTATAAAATTGGCAATAGCTATACAATAAATGTGGTAACTTATCATCCCAAACACTGTAATCATTACGAGGAAATAGGAGTAGCATCGTGGTATGGGATGGAAGATCATGGTACACTACAGCAAACGGTGAAGTGTTTGACCGTAACTCAATTTCCGCATCGCACAAGACTTTGCCTCTACCCTGCTTTGTTCTTGTCACCAACCTAGAAAACGGGAGAAAACTTGTTGTAAGGGTTAATGATAGAGGGCCATTTGTTAATGGCAGAATAATAGATCTTTCGGAAAAAGCAGCTAAAATTTTAGGATTCCATAAATCTGAGCTTGCAAAAATAAAAGTTCAGTATCTAAGGAAAATGTCAGAACGATTAGTACAAAAAGCTCCTAATTATAAAAAGCAGTATGAAAAAGAAATGCAGAAACGCCACCCAAAACAAAACAGTGCAGAAAGTAGGGGATATGTTGCGTTTTTCGAAAATGCTCAGGCTGCCAAGTCAGCTGCATCAAAGCTTTGTAATCAAGGAATAAAAAATGTTAGATTGCTTTTTAAGAACGACCGATATTGTGTGAAGGTAAGTTATAAGTAGTGGTGTGATAGTTAGATTCTGGAGCACTGTAAACGTGTAAATTCAAAAGAGTAAGACCACACATCTCAGACCAATACTTGACCTAGGACCCAGGAGTTTTTAAACTGCACTCTATACAGTGCTAAAAATGATAGGAAACCTAAGCGGAATAGTCGACGAAGTTCATAGCGATCATATAATCCTGAATGTAAATTATGTTGGCTATATAGTATACCTTTCAGCCAAAACCTTAAATGCATGTTCCACTGGAAGTAAAATCAAATTGCTTATTGAAACCTGTGCAAATAATAGAGAAAACATTACTCAGCTATATGGTTTCATAAGCAGAGAAGAGCAGCAATGCTTGCGCTTGCTTGTTAAGGTGAGCGGCGTTAGCTATAAAACTGCGATGTCGATTTTGAGTAAATTAACCCCAGAGCAGTTGTTTTTGGCAATTATGAATGAAGATAAAGCAACACTCAAGATCAGTGGGCTTGGCCTCAAACTCATTAATTGAATTATTACAGAACTGAGTGGCAAAGTGAGCAAATTAGAAATAAATAACAGCAATTTCCATCCAATTAATGAAGATGCCATTTCAGCATTGATCAATCTTGGATATGAAAAAACGAAAGCTTATAATACTATAAAAAAATACAGGCCAAACCTGGACACTAAAGAGATTATTCGCATAGCTCTTAAGGAGCTTTCAACATTATGAAGTCAATATCATGTGGCAAAGAATATGCTAAAGATGTGCGTAATGTAAACATCAGGCCTGAACAACTTGATGATTTTGTTGGGCAAAAAGATTTAATACAAAACTTAAAAGTGTTTATAAATGCTGCAAAGACGAGAGCTGAAGCTTTGGATCATGTTTTGCTACACGGTCCTCCAGGGCTTGGCAAAACAACCTTAGCACAAATTGTCTCTAAAGAGTTAAGGGTTAGCTTTCGCGCAACTTTTGGTCCTTTACTTAACAAAGCTGGGGATTTAGCTGAAGTGCTTACCACTTTAAATGCAAAAGATGTCTTATTTATCGATGAAATCCATAGGTTAAATCGCAGCATTGAAGAAGTCTTATACACCGCCATGGAAGACTTTTACCTAGACATGCTAGTAGGCGAAGGCCCGTCCACTCGCACTTTAAGGATAGATTTGCCACCATTTACGTTGATTGGAGCAACAACACTGCTTGGGCTGCTTTCTGCACCGCTGAGGGATCGTTTTGGCATCCCTTTGTACCTCGAGTTTATTCTTTTGAGGAATTGGTTGACATTATAAAAAGAGGCGCAAGAGTCCTCTTTGCTGAAATCGAGTAGGGTGCCGTATGGGAAATTGCCTGCCGTACACGCGGCACTCCAAGAATTGCTTTGAGGTTACTCAGAAGAATAAGAGATTTTGTTGAAGCGGAAGATGATAAAAAAATTACCTACGAAATTGCTGACTCTGCGCTATCAAAATTGGGCATAGATAAGATGGGATTAAATAAATTAGATATGGATTATCTAAGATTTTTATTCAATACCTCAGGACCTGTTGGAATTGACACCATATCTATTGCGTTATCTGAAGATGCTGGCAATATTGAAGAAACAGTAGAACCTTATTTAATAAAAATTAGTTTTGTAAAGCGCACACCAAGAGGACGTATTTTAACCGATCAAGCAAAGGAGTATTTGGGCCTTCGATATTGACACAAACGCAACTACAAAAAAGTTCTGAATCAATTAAAGTTTTGCAGCAGCCTTCAACAGATGTGAAAGATGTCGATATACCACAACACAAAGCTCCTGCTGCTCAAGCCAAGTAGGTGAAATTTTAACCAAGTCCCAATGGTAAATTAAAAAGTTTCTCTACAATTAGAGATTTAGCGAACTTATTATATATCTTGTTTGATAACGAAAGTTGATGTAACCTTCATGCTTAAGAAATTTACTAAATAGAGAAAAAAAGGCAAAAGAAACCTAGAGCAGCTAGTATTCAAATTCTCCCTTGTTCTATTTGACGTTCTATACTGTCTTAAACGGCTTATAAGCGTGTTTCAGCTTGTGTAGGCAAAAACCTAGAAGTTTTATGAAGACATGGAGTGCACATAGTGCAAAAATTTAAATATGAGACGCCAAATACAAAATTTCCTTTGTCATTTTAATCTGCAGATTGCGAAGTTAAATGAATAGCTTCAATACTATAATAAGGGTAACGGCAAAGGTTGTCAAGTAGTTTTTTGTTTCTATCTGCATAGTGAGAATTGGTATAACTCCACTTGCTACGCAACAAAAGCGCAGCTGGGGCTTTTTAGATAAGATACTTATGAATCACGACTTTTCTCCTCGTGTTCCACTTGTTCAACACTACCATGCTTAACTTTACTGCTTATTACTTTCTCGTGCTTACCGTCCGTGCGAATTATTTTTGCCTCATCTTTCGCTTTGTTATAGTGAACCACAAATTTGTGTGGTTTTTCATACGCTTCATATGCCTTCCTGCTTTTATCTATAGGGTCGATGATAATTTCTATTTTTTCAGGTGTGAAAACTTTTGCTAAAAACTTTCCAATAATTGGTATTGATTTCAAGAAATTCCTTCGCTTTGAGTACTCATATTCTTTTTTCTTACTATGGTCCTGTGTTGAAGTTTCCTTAAACCCTTGCCTATTACGCTTTTTGTCTTGGCTCTCAAAATCAGGAGCTGTTTTTTCCCTCAATACCTTAAATAATTCGTTAAAATTCTGTTCCAGTTCCTCTACCCTCGATACTTTTCTTTGTATTATCTCATCCGCTTTTTTTGCCTTTTTACCCGTAAGACCCAGTTTGAAAATTTTGTTTATTAGATTGTTTTCTTGCCTATATTTCCCATCTCCACTGTCTGCTAAGATTTTACTAAACGTTAATTTCTTTTCTTTAATCAAATCAAACAGTTGTCTAAGCTTCTGGTTTTTATTCACTTTATCAAAATCCTGATAGTCATCTACCAAGGAATACTCAACTTCGGTAAGAAGCTTCTCACGTGCCGCGCTGTCTTTACTATAATCAGTCCCTACGCTGTGCTGGGCTTTACTTTTTCCTTTACCTGCATTAGGCTTAGCGCTACGTTTACCGCTTTCTTTGTTACCCATTTCTTATTACCATATAATATTACTAATCTTGCATAAGAATAACTAAATTATGGTTAATTGCAAGGTAAAAATATTAAAACAATTGTAAATTTTGTCGGTGAAAATATAATATAACTTTAAGTTAAAGGTTCATCTATATGGGACATAAAATTGCTGTTGTTGGAGCAACGGGAAGAGTGGGACGCGAGGTGCTGAGTATACTTGCTGAGTTTCAAGACGAAGGAAAAATTTCGATAGATTCTATTACCGTACTCGCATCAAAAAAATCAAAGGGAAAAAAGGTGAGTTTTGGTGATGAAGAACTAACTGTCTTATGTCTTGAGGATTATGATTTTGTTGGAGCCAATATAGCCATTTTCTGCGCTGGTACTCATGTTTCTGAAAAATACGTACCAATTGCAACTGAGGCCGGATGCGTTGTGATAGATAATAGTTTCCATTTCAGGATGAAAGAAGGTGTACCGCTGACCATTCCAGAGATTAATAAAGAAAAAATCATGGAATACAAAAACCACAACATAATATCCAATCCAAACTGTACTATAATACAGATGTTGCTAGTACTGCACTTATTACACCAAAAAGCACAAATAAAGAGAATTGTTACTTCAACTTATCAATCAACCTCTGGCGCAGGCAAAGCAGCAATGGATGAACTTTATCATCAGACAAAAAAAATCTTTATGAGTGAAACCAAAAAACCCGAGATATTTCCTAAGCAAATAGCATTTAATTGTATTCCTCACATAGGAGAATTCATGGAAGATGGCTCCACAAAAGAGGAATGGAAAATGCAAGAGGAAACAAAAAAAATCTTAGGAGAAGATATAAAAGTTACTGCAACTTGCGTGAGAGTGCCCGTTTTTATTGGTCATGCTATAGCAGTGAATATAGAGTTTTATCATCCCATAACTGAAGAACAAGCTCGTAGAGTGCTAAGTGAAACCGAAGACAATGGAATTTTAGTGTATGATAGGCGCGAAGATGGTGAATATACAACTCAAATTGATGTTGTACAGGAGGACGCTGTATATGTATCGCGTATTAGAAAAGACAATACCGTTGAACACGGATTAAACATGTGGATAGTGGCTGACAATCTGCGTAAAGGTGCAGCACTAAATATAGTGCAGATTCTCGAGATTTTGGCGAGGGAACGCTGTAACTCCTGTACACCAAATGGCAGCGCGTAATGCGCGAATATTTTACATATGCCCAAGTTAAGGGAAAATAACAGCGGGAAGAGTTATTTCAATATTGAACATTTCCGACAATAAGCTAAAAGTTGTTTTCCCTTTTTGAAAATTTGCCTTTAATTTAACGCGTATGGTTGTTGTATTTCTCTTGCTGGTGTCCATCCTATCTTGATTCCATTACTTCTTTACGTGAGTATTCCCAGTAATTTTGGTAAAGTAATGAAAAATATTCTTTGCTAAACGCTTTAGATGGGATAATTTTATCAATTAGTTGAAAATTTTAAATGCTACTACCATTTCTGTTGATCTTATCTTTGATTGCCAAGTTTATTGAAATCGATGTTTCTGTACCTAGCTTTCCGGATATAGTGCGCTATTTCAATGTGTCAGAAGGCACAATTCAATTAACTATTGCTTACAATTTCCTAGGTTTTTGCATAGGAGGGTTATTCTTTGGTCCATTGTCTGAATGCTATGGCAGAAGGAGAATTATGATAATAGGCAACACTTTACTACTCGTTGGTGCTGTTGGCTGTGTTTTTGCACCTTCAGTTTTTTGGCTTTTAATTTCTCGCTTTATTCAAGGCATTGGTGTTAGCACATCTGTAGTTGTATTTGCAATTGTTGCAGATAGCTATAAAGGCGACGAAGCAGTGAAGTTTATCGGAATCATGAATTCTGTTCTCACAGTTGTCATGGCAGTTGCACCGGTTTTGGGCAGTTTCATCAATGAAATTGTGGGATGGCGTGGCAATTATACAAGTGTTGCAATACTTTGTTTAATCTCCTGGGCTTTGCTGCTTTTTCTGTTACCGGAAACGAAAAAGGACCGCGATATCTTTAATTTGAAAAAAATGATGAAAGACTATGGGAAGCTATCATTGAGTTCAAAATTTATGGCACTGTCTTTGATAATGAGCCTTTTTTTTGCTGCTTATATGTCATTTATCACTTGTGGAACTTTTTTATACATGGAGACTTTTGGTTTGCCAAGCGCTATTTATGCACTGCATCAAGGTGCAATAGTTGGATCCTTCTCACTCGTCAGTCTATTTACTGGCAAGATCTTACAGAAATTTGGGCAATAAGGTGTGTAGTTTATGGTGTAAGTGTGATCATGATTGGGTCTATATTACTTTTGATATTCAGTGTAATCATACTCCATTCTTTCTACTTAGTAACACTATCTATGGTCATTTTTGTTATTGGTTGTGCAATTTGCCAGGCAGTGCTTTTTAACGCATCACTTAATGTTTTCCCTGAAATCAGAGGTACATCTTCTTCTGCAGTTGCATTTATCAGATCTTTTATTATGGCTGTTTTTATTGGCTTAACGAGCTGTGTTTACAATGGTCAAGCAATCAGTGCAGCTATTCTTGTTTTGTCTTCGTCAGTACTAGCATTTATTTTTACTGTTTATTTATTGCTTTTAAAAGGTGCAGTATAAATGAATAACTCCACCCAGGTTCAAGTTCTTTTATGCCTATATATTTCACTATATATTCAGAAGCCACGGGAATTCGATAGAAACGAAAAACTACTTGACAAATTTCGCCGACTTTATTATTATAACAATAAGGGTATTTCTTACTCAAAACTTGTTTTTGATCTGCAGGCTCAATGACAAAATTCAGTAAAAAACTCAGGGTATTTTTTGGCGGATTGTATCAAATTATAGCGGCTGCATGTCTTTTTCATTTTTTCTACATTCAGCCAAATCGTGTTTAAACTAAGCGTCAGTAAATTATTATAGCGGCAATTTAAAGTATTATAGAGTCAAAACTTGCCACTAGGGGTTTCTTTACTTTTTTTTTTACTTGGTAAATTTCTTAATATTTATAGCGAAAGCAATTTAAGAGAATGCAGCGTTACAGAAAACGCCAATATTTAAAGTAACTATCTTTTTTCTAGGTCATGCGAGAAGTCTGCTTTCATTTTAACTAAAATTTTAATCATTACTAATATTAATAAAAATTTAATAATAGTCCTTAACAATATATGAATTAACATGTGCGCAATTTCTTATGATAGAGGAAATAGAAGAATACTCTCTTAGAGTAGGGACGCAAGAAATAAAGCTAAGTTCAGAGGAACTTAGAGATCCTTACTGTATGTCGAACTTACTTTCTGACATCATAGAAGGAAAAGAAGAATGGGCTAAACTAGATAAAACTGTTCAATTAGAGATAATTGAGAAATTAATTAGGAATTTAGTTAATTTAAGGACAAATCTTGATGCACATAATAGAGATGGACGTACCCCTTTATACGTTGCAATTTGGAAGGGTAATGCTGAAGTAGCAAAGCTACTGGTAAAGTATGGTGCAAATGTCAATGATAATTACGAACGCAATCGTACACCACTGCACATTGCCATCGGACGCAAACAACTAGAAATAGCGAAATTGCTGATAAAAAATGAAGCAAATGTTAATGCAAAAACCAACAATCATGGTAAAGATGATTTAACACCAATGCACTTGGCAATTTTTGCAAATACGCAAGAATTTATAGAACTACTAACTAACCATGGTGCAGTAATCGATGAGAGAGAAAGCACCGAAGGACACACTTCTCTCCACTTTGCTGCTTTATATGGAAACAAAAGTATAATACGAGCCTTGGTTGACAATGGACAAAATTGAAGATACAGGTAATAATGGACGAGCATCCCTATTTTTGGCTACCAGGCAGTGCACCGAAGCAGAAAACGATAGCAGAATAGAAGTTATCAAGTATTTGATAGGCGAACTCAAAGCAAACATAACAAGAAGAGACAATAATAACAATACGGTACTTTTTCCTGCTGCTAATAATTGTCCTTGGAAAGTGGTAAAACTCATCATTGAGCAATATGTAGAAAACTTCGGCAGCAATAAATTAAAGAGCTTTATTGATTATAAAAATAAAGCTGGAATAGATGCTTTGGATATCGCACTTAATAGTGGAAATGAGAAAGCTATTGAAGTATTAAGATCTTATGGAGCAGACATTGAGAATAAGATAAATGGTGAAAGCTGCCTACTTCGTGCAGTAAAAGAAGGTGATATAAAAAAGACAGAGCTTCTTTTAAAACAAGGAGCGAACGTTAATACAAAAGATGAAAAGGGATTGACTTCTTTAGACCTTGCCATGCAGAAAAGCAATCAAAGTATGACTCAATTCCTAAAAGAAAATGGAGCAAAAACAAGTTTAGAGATAAAAGTGCAATTAGCAGTATTAACTACACTAACTGTTATGACCCTTGGTTCAGCACTAGTAGTATGTTCTATTATGAAAGGCATTCGAGAAATTGCTGCAAAAAAACCATGCGGCATTCTCAATGAAGTAGAGGGCGAAATGGTGAGATCTTCAATTACGCAAAAAGTATAAGGTCAATTGTAGTAAAATCACACAATTGCTTCGTAGAGCTATGTCCTGTAATAATTACTATACCATTTTGTTCAGAACGTATTGAGATTAGGTTCAGCACTAATTCACAGGTTGTACTATCAAGATTACAAAATGGTTCATCTATCAGCCAAATATTCGCATTAGAGATTAAAAGGCGAGCAAGTGCAACTCTTCTTTTCCAACCTGTAGAAAGTTCACCATATCTAATATTAAGTACAGGTTGCAACTGTAAACAACAGACAGCGGCCATAATCAATTCTTTAGTATCTCGTATTCCTGCCCAGAGTTCTATGTTTTCAGCAACAGTTAGACTATTCTTGCAGGCATTTTTATGCCCTATATAGACCATAGAAGGTATATAAGACTTTGGGTCATCATATATGTCTTTTCCACAGTGCATTATGTTGCCTGATACTGGTGGCAACAGTCCGGATAAGCTTCTGATTAAGCTGGTTTTACCGCTACCATTTGGACCAGTGATTAAGATCTTAGATTTTGGCTTAGCTTGAAAACTGAGATTTTTAAATAACATTTTATTATTACGGGCGCAGGATAAATTTTCACATTCAAGCATGAATTATTTGCCTTTCCCTTTATGTTTACCTTGAGTTGAAGCCTGAGCTTTTACAAACAGCTCCCAAAACCCTTTCTTACCACCTTCTCTGTTTATTAATTGTGCCAAACGCTGCATAAATCCATCACTTAACATAACCATTTTTGTCCATTTACCTACTGGCTTTACAATGTCAACTATTTCTGGATCTTCTTTGTAAACCCGTATATCTTTTTGCTTTTCGTGCAGTATTTTTTGATGTTTCATCAACTCTTTTTGCTTATTCTTTTGATATAATTCATTGAATTTTCTGTCCTCCTCCCACTCTTCTTCAAGGACTTTTTTAGGAAACATGACTTTTCGAATTCGGTTCTTGTATATATTTATCAAAAAGAAAAATACCGCAGCCGCAGCAAGCAATGTTATGCTATATATTATGATCTGTGCAAATGGCATTTTTCGTATCCAGGTTTATTGAAAATACCCTTATTATTATACCACAATTATAGAAATTCTGCAAACTTATGTGTGAGCAAAGGCAGCACAAGGCAACATTTCTCTATCTCGCAAGTTGTGTAAATATGTGATGAATGGGCTTGTATACAATAAGGTTTATTTCTATACTGCTTAAAGAATTCTGGTGACCAAACAAATATGAACTACTATAAAACTCACACGTGCAATGAACTGAGAAAGAGCGATGTAGAAAAGGAAGTTACCTTCTCTGGATGGTTATACCGCAAGCGCGACCACGGTAATCTGATTTTTGTTGATTTAAGAGACTTTTATGGAATCACTCAGTTAGTATTTAACAATGACAAAGATTTTTTTGATGAAATATCAAATTTAAAATCAGAAAGTGTAATTACTGTTACGGGCATAGTCAAAGCTAGAACTGAAGATGCGGTAAACAGCTCTATTTCTACCGGAGAAATAGAGGTGATAGTCAACAATTTGTGCGTTGAGTCGGAAGTTGAGTTCCACCACGATGAAGAAATAGCAAAAGAAGAAAGAAGTATATTAGCAAGCATTGCCAGTGAGCAAGAATACCCAGAAAACATAAGATTTAAATACCGATTTCTTGACTTAAGGCGTGAAAAAGCCCGCAACAACATTATTTTGCGTTCACAAATCATTGCGGAACTCCGCAGGTTCATGATAGAGCAAGGGTTTTTGGAGATTCAAACTCCAATACTCACGGCTTCCTCCCCTGAAGGAGCACGCGATTACCTAGTGCCAAGCAGGCTAAACCCTGGTAAATTCTATGCATTGCCACAAGCTCCACAGATTTTCAAACAGTTGCTCATGGTTTCAGGGTTTGATAAATATTTTCAAATTGCACCATGTTTTCGTGATGAAGATGCAAGGGCTGATCGTTCTCCTGGGGAATTTTATCAGCTAGACCTTGAAATGTCTTTTGTAACTCAAGAGGACATATTTGACGTTATTGAATCTATTTTATATGAAGTGTTCGTCAAATTTTCTTGCAAGTCTGTTGACAAAGACTTTCCACGCATTACATACAAAGAGGCGGTGCTTAAGTATGGCTCTGAAAAGCCAGATTTGCGTAATCCACTATTAATCAGCGATGTTACAGAAATTTTCCGCGATTCAGGGTTCAATATTTTCAAAAGCAATATTGAACGTGGCATGGTAGTGAGAGCTATCCCTGCTCCCAAAACAGCAGAGGAACCACGTAGCTTCTTTGATAAAAAGATAGAACACGCACAGAAAGAATTCGGCGCCAAAGGGCTTGGATATATAACGTTTGATAAAGATGGCACTGCAAAAGGACCAATTGCTAAATTCCTTGATGACAATAGGTTAAATCGCATAAGGGAAATAACGAATATAGAGCCCGGGGATAGCGTGTTCTTTGCTTCTGATCAAGAAAATGAAGCAGCAACAATCGCAGGAAAAGTGCGCACCCTTTTAGGGTCAGAACTGGGTCTGATAGATGGCAATATCTTCAAGTTCTGCTGGGTTATTGATTTTCCATATTTCATATACGACGACAAAAGTAAAAAAATTGATTTCTTTCACAACCCATTCTCTATGCCTCATGGCAGCTTGAAAGGTTTAGAGGAAAAAAATCCACTAGACATTCTTGCTTACCAATATGATCTCGTCTGTAATGGGGTAGAACTATCAAGCGGGGCAATCCGCAATAACAAACTGGATATTATGTACAAAGCTTTTGCCATTGCAGGTTATAGCCAGGAAGAGGTTGATACAAAATTCGGTGCGCTTGCGCGCGCATTGAGATTCGGAGTGCCGCCTCACGGCGGAATAGCCCCAGGAATTGATAGAATGGTGATGCTGCTTGCTGACGAGCCAAACATTCGCGAGGTAATCTGTTTTCCTATGAATCAGCAAGGTGAAGATGTTCTAATGGGTGCTCCTTCTAAGGTAGACAATGGACATTTACGTGAATTGTCTTTGCAGGTCATTGACTAAGTACCCTAGATCATATTAAACTGAGAAATCATGAGTAACATCCAAAAAGCAATACTATCAGGCATAATTTGCAACATGATTATAGGGTATGAATTAACTCTATTTGGGGTTTTGACGCATATAATAAGCGATGTTTTTTTTCCTTCAGAAAATGATTATTTAAGCACAATTAAATTTCTTGGCAGTTTCGCAATTGGATTTGGATTTAGACCACTTGGTGCATTTATTTTTGGCTACATTGGAGATAAGTATGGCAGGAGGAAAATTTTGCTAACTTCCGTAATATTAGCTTCGATATCATCTACTGCAATTGCGGTTATACCAAGCTTTAGAGAAATAGGGATATTTTCTCCTATATTGCTTCTACTTTGTAGAATAATACAGGGAATGGCGGCAGGTGGGGAAACGAGTATCAACTCAGCCTTTTTAATAGAGCATTCGGTCGATAAAAAAAATCTAGGCTTCTTAGGTAGCATGAAAGCTTTTAGTGGTGCTCTTGGTTCTATTACATGCTTTGTAATGATAACTATTTGTAAAAAATTTACAGGCGAAAACTATGAAATTTGGGGTTGGAGACTGCTCTTTTATTTCTGCTCCGTTATGGGCGTAATAGGCTTTTCAATAAGATACATAATAAAAGAGAGCCTGGCATACACAACTCACGATCAAAATAAGAGTTTATCTCATTCTCCATCTCTAGAATTAATCAAGGACTATAAAAGGGCATTTTTGATAGCAATCGGGCTTGGCATCGCCCAAAATGCAATTGTTTATTCAGTAATCATGTTTTATAATATATCTGTAAAGGAACTCACTCTTTCAGGCATCGATATTAAAAATGTAGTAAGGATTATGGTTGAAATTACATTTGGAGTATCCGCAGTGTTGCTTGCAACACTATCTGACAAAGTAGGAAGGAAAAACGTGATGATTCCTATATTAGTAGTTTTAGCTTGTGTCAGCTTACCGGCGTTTTCGCTATTATCATATGATAACCACTATATTGTAGCATTCACTTTTCTATTGATGAGCATACCAATAGGTGCGTCTTTTGGAATATATAATTCTCTTGCTTGTGAGTTGTTTCCAACGAAAGTTAGATGTACTGGTTTTAGCCTAGCACACAATATCTCTGCAGGAATTTTTGGTGGCCTCTCTCCCTCTATATGCATGTGGCTGATAGAAAAAATCGAAACAAAACTTGCAGCAGGTACTTATCTTACTGCTTGTGCATTAATCAGTTTAATATCTGTATTGCAAATTAAAACAAGAGATAAAAAAATTGATTGGTGAAATTTTTCCTTTAATAGTAATTTCTCATATTTTAATCACACCCTAGAACTATAAATGTAGTTTGTTTAATTCAAGCAAAAATCAGTTTACCGTGAACAAATTTTGCTACCTAGCAATCAGAGTTAAAAAATATTGATTTCCTTCTCGTTTAGGTGCTAATTCTACCTTTGCAATATCTTCGGTATCTCTAATTAGCCGTTCCAGTTTTTCCACCCCAACCTCAGTGTTTATGAGCTCTCTACCTCTAAATTTCATTGTGACTTTAATTTTGTGTCCATGTGTAAGAAAATCCCTTGCGTGACGCAATTTTGTTTCATAGTCGTGATTTCCAATATTGGGACCTATCTTAATTTCTTTTATCGTCAACGTTTTTTGTTTCTTCTTTGCTTCACTTGCTTTCTTTTTTGCATCGTACTTTTGCTTGCTGTAATCCAGTATTTTACATACTGGAGGAGTTGAGTCATGCGCGATTTCCACTAAATCTAAGCCGATATTCTGAGCAGATTCCAAAGCCTGCTTTATTGCCACAATCCCAACCATTTTACCATTTTGGTCAACTAAGCGTACTTCCTCAGCTGTAATGGATTCATTAATTTTGTGTTTTTTAGTTTGCAAATTTTAACTCCCTTGACTAAGGTTAATACTTTTTAATAGCAATTCAGCAGCTTTTTTGTAGGAAGAGGACTCCTGTTTTTCTGATCCTAAATTTCTCACTGACAACGTTTTACTCGCAACTTCATTTTTACCTACAATCCATAATATAGGAATCTTGTTTGAACTATGCAAGCGTATCTTATAACTAATTTTCTCATTGGTTAAATCGTTTTTAACTCTAACACCTTGTTTTTTTAAAGTATTGTAAATTTCTGTAGCATAATCGTCAGCTTCGCTTGTAACTGTTAGAATGGCAAGTTGCGTTGGAGCGAGCCACAGTGGAAATTTTCCTGCATAATGCTCTATTAAAATTCCAATAAAACGTTCAAAAGTTCCAAGAATTGCCCTGTGTAGCATAACAGGATGGTGCTTTTGTCCGTCTGCTCCTATATAGAAAGCCTCCAGGCGCTTTGGTAAAATGAAGTCAACTTGCAACGTTCCACATTGCCAATTTCTACCTATTGCATCTTTCAAAACAAACTCTAACTTTGGGCCATAAAATGCACCTTCACCAGGGTTGAGCTCATAGCTTAAACCTGCCTCTCTGACAGCTTCAAGCAGCGCTTTTTCAGCTCTATCCCACACTTCATCATCTCCTGCTCTAACATTTGGGCGGTCTGAAAATTTCACGGAGATTTCATTGAACCCAAGCTCTGAATATACTTCTTTTAAAAGATCGCAAAATTTTACAGTCTCAGAATTAATCTGCTCTTCCATGCAAAAAATGTGCGCATCGTCCTGCGTAAAACCACGCACTCTCATCAGTCCATGCAATGAACCTGAACTTTCGTTTCTATGACATGTACCAAACTCTGCCATACGTGTCGGTAAATTGCGGTAGCTTCTGGTGTGGGAGTTAAAAATCTGCACATGACAAGGGCAATTCATGGGTTTTATTGCTAGCTTTTTGCTTTCAGATTCATCAACGATAAACATGTTTTCACGAAACTTATCCCAATGCCCTGATTTTTTCCACAGCTCCTTGCTTACTAAAATAGGGGTTTTCACTTCAGTATAGCCATTGTTTATTAATTTTTTCCTTATGTAAGACTCAAGAATGTTATATAAAGTATATCCCTGTTCATGCCAAAAAACTTGCCCAACAGCTTCCTCTTGGATGTGAAACAAGTCCATATCCTTAGCAATCTTGCGGTGATCGCGTTTTTCCGCCTCCTCCAAACGCTTAAGATAAGCGTTTAATTCATCCTTATTTCGCCACACGGTGCCATATATTCGTTGTAGCATTGGACTATTAGCATCACCACGCCAGTATGCTCCTGCAGCTTTCATGAGTTTAAACGCTTTAACTCTACCTGTTGATGGCGAGTGCGGACCACGGCACAAGTCAACAAAATCTCCTTGTCTATAAACAGTTAGATTTTCACTCTCTGGTATGGAGGAGATAATATCAACCTTATATTTTTCACCTATACTGCTAAAAAAATCTATTGCTTGCTTACGCGTCCAAACTTCTCGAACAAATCTGTGATTGCTTTCTATGATTTCTTTCATTTTCTTTTCTATTGCAGCAAAATCATCCGTGGTAAAGGTACGACCTGTAGCAAAATCATAGTAGAAGCCGTCCTGAATTGTTGGGCCGATGGTAATCTGAGTGTTAGGAAAGAGCTCTTTCACTGCCTGAGCCATTATATGAGCAGCATCGTGCCTTATTATATCCAAACCCACTTCGTCACTGAGTTGTATCACCTCTATTTCTGTGTCAGATTCAATTTCACGTGAGAGATCATATAACTCACCATTTACCTTTAGGGCAACGGCTTCTTTTAAAACGCCTGGTTGTAATATGTCAAAACCAGTAACTCTACCGCTGTATTCTTCTACTTTTTGTTCAGCTGAAAAAGTAATTCTAATCATAAATATAACTATTGGGAGGACATTGGAACAACAGAGGCTCTGCACACAAATCAACAATAATTTTTATATAAATCAAAATACCTCCATAACCCTTAATAATTTTACGTAAATTAAAGTAGTACGCTTCCACGGTTCTCTCCACAGTCTGGTATGACAGTTAAGCCGCATTATACTTGTGAGGCAGGAGTGAACAGCAACATGTCTAATACGAAATCTAAGTTTTACTCTGCTCTTACTTATCCTTTCCATCGGCATTACTACCTTGAGTAAAATTTATGTTCCTCCTATATTTTTAATAACAAAATTCTGTTTATCAACTAACATTCTATGCATGATTACAGCTAATTTCTGGGCTACTGCAACAATTACCTTACTCCAACAACTAGGCATAGTCAATTTGAGGAGCAGAAGCAAGTTTTGACGCAAAATCGGAAAAAGGCTATGATTCTCATTGTCATATAGATTATACTAATAGATAAAACTAAAGGAAGGTTATGAATAAAGAGATAATAATAAGGCATTTGAATAAATCACTCACTGGTGAGTTAACTTCTATACGCCAATATTTTTTGCATTCTACAATTTTCAAAGATAGTGGGATCAATAAACTTGCAGAGAAAATGAAAAACGAGCTTGACGAGGAACTTGAACATGCAAGTAATATAGCAGAAAGAATTTTATTGCTTAAAGGTATACTAAACTTTCAAGACACAAATGAAATCTCAAAGTACGACGGGAAGTTTACAAAAGATACAATACGAAAAATCTTGGAAGATAACTTAAAATTAGAAGAAGAAGGTTTAAAAGACTATAGGGAAGCAATTTCTGTTGCTGAAAAAGAGGAAGATTTTGTTAGTGTAATCTTATTAGAGGAACTATTGAAAAATGAGGAAGAGCACTACCATTGGATCGAAGAGCAAATTCCTCTTATTGAACTTATAGGTGTTGAAAATTACCTAAAAACACAAATGTAAGGTGTTAAAAAAAACAATATTCATCTTAATTATACCTTGCTTACTTCTTTTTTTATTAGGGTTGTGGCAATTATTTAGGTTGAGCTGGAAGAACAATATTATCAAAAATATGAATCTTCCAGTTGTCTATCTATTATCCAATAATGATCTTGCAAAATTTAACTACAGACACATCAAGATTGATGGGATTTTAAGTGACATAGAGCTATATGTTTTTGCAGGGCAACGCGGCTATCATGTGCTGTCTCCCATGCTTCTCACTAATGGACATTACATGCTAGTGAATAAAGGAATAGTAAGAGAAAAAAAGAAGGAAGAAGCAAAAATTGAGAAAATAGCTGCAAGTGGAGTTTTATATTGCGATAGCAGTAAAAGCAAAAGTTGGTTAATCAAAAATGATACTGCTTTGAACACATGGTTTACCCTAAGTACAGAAGAAATCTCCAATGAACTCGGTATTAAGCTAGAGCGGTGTATGCTGTGGCAGAAGGGTTTCAGCAATAAGTTAACTATACAGCCGATGAAACACTTGGAATACGCGATAACTTGGTTTGCACTTTCCTTGATTTGGTGTATTGTTTATTACAGACAAAATAAACGCCACTCAAGTACCTGACATCAACGTTGGGATAACAAGAGAAGAACTGAAGAAATAATCATTCATCTATATCGCTGCTAATATCCTTTATCATGCTATAATTGCCTTTCCTAAATCTACTTTTTAAGGACTCAACTCCGCTTTCGCTAATACCACTTAGGCTCAGTGCCGCTCCACCAAGCTGCAACCCAATCTCAGATGTCTCCGGAATAATTTTACTAGCCCCTAGATCTTTGTAAGCTTCTACATTACTCAGGTCTGGTAGGCGTATTATAATATTTACATGTGGAAAATTTGTTGCAACTAGAGAAACAATCTTCTTTATAGTAACTTCGTTCTTTATTGAAATTACGAGAGCTTGGGCTCTTTCTATTCCTACTGATTTTAAGATTTCATGTCTCGTAGCATCTCCAAGATATACAGGAAAGCTATCACTTTTCCCTTCTTTGACTATCTTTGATTGAATGTCTACAACAACGTAACTTAGATGCTCTGCGGTAAGCATTTTTGTTACCATATATCCTACCATGCCGAATCCAGCAACTACTACATGGTTATAGAGATCTTGTGTGTCTGTTTCAATTGCTTCATCGTCTAATATTACTTTCTCAGTGCTAAGTGAATTTGCTATCCACTCTCCAAGTCCCGATAGAAGAGGAGTGAAAGCCATAGTTACCGTAGTTACCATCATAAGCACTTGAGCAATTTCACTTGGTAGTACATCTAACTCATCTGCTAAGCGAAACAGGATAAATGCAAATTCACCACCCTGTGCAAGCAATAATCCAGCTTGTATGGCAGGTGCACTCTTAAACCCAAAAAATCTACACAATACGTATATGATAGATGTTTTTAAAACGATAAGGATGATCGACAATAAAGTAATTAGCGGCAATTTATTGAGTAAAAGGTCAATATCGATAGACATACCGACAGTCATAAAGAATAAGCCGAGAAATAAATCTTTGAATGGCAACACCGTGTGTTCCACAGAGTGCCTGTGTTCTGTTTCTGCGACTAATAACCCGGCAACGAATGCGCCCAGTGCCATTGATAGATGAAATTGCTCGGTAATAAATGCTGCTCCTAATATTATTAAGAGTGTTGTTGATACAAAGACCTCGTTACTTTCCATTTTAGCAATAACCGAAAATAAAGGTCTGAGTAATAACCTACCGGTTATAAATATCAGCACTAATGCAATAGCTGCTTGTACTAATGAACCTGCCAGTGAGCTTATCAGACTGTTTTCAGAACTACCAGTAAGTAAGGGTACTAATACTATTAGCGGTACCACTGCAAAGTCTTGCATTAGTAGCACTGCTATTGACAACCTACCAACTTGACTTGCTTGAGAGCCTTTTTCCTGCAGAACCTGTAACACTATTGCCGTTGAGGACAATGCAAGCCCACCGCCGATAACTGCTGCCATGTTAGTGTTCACTCCAAAAGCAAGAGCAATGCACCATATTGCTACCATGGTAACTATAACTTGAAGGGAACCAAACCCAAATACATGGATACGCATGGCAATAAGGCGTTCAAAGGTCAATTCAAGACCTATAATGAATAATAGAAAAACTACGCCAAATTCTGCAAAATTATCCATTACATCAGCTGAATGTATCAGATTAAATCCATGAGAACCAATCAACGCGCCTGCAACGAAGTAACCGAGCACTGGGCTGATATTCATTTTCCAAAACGCTATGACTATAAACACAGCAGCGGAAAGTAGAATTATAATATCAAACAAATACTGAGAGCTGCCATGCATGGTATTTAACCTGTAGGACCAGACCATTTAATTGAGCAACCAATGCTTGACTTTTGGTCAACCGTAGGATTACCAGTTTCTGCAACAAATTTCATAGCTTGAAACAAATCACTACTTCCTGTTTTATAGTTTTGAACCTTTTCTTTTTTTGCATCACTAAAACGTCCACGATAGCAGAGTTTTAAATTAGCATTAAAACCAAAAAAGTCAGGAGTACAAACAGCACCATATTCTTTAGCCACTTCTTGCGTACTGTCAATCAGATATGGAAATGTAAACTTATTTTCCCTGGCAAAATCAATCATATTTTCAAAGGAGTCTTCTGGATATTCATTTACATCATTTGGCATTATTGCAACAGTACTTATCTGATAATCTTTTTTTAACAAATCAACATCGCTCACCAGATTGCTAATAATTGATCGAACGTAAGGGCAGTGATTGCATATAAACATTACAATAAGACCATTTTTTCCACGACAGTCACTTAATGTATAATGTTTGTTATCCACCCCTAAAAGATTGAAATCCTTTGCGGTAAAGTTAAAATCTACCTTAGGAGTATTCAGTGCAACCATAGCTTACGGAGAATTGTGTATCAAGCACAGCTTATAATATTATTACTTAAGTGTCAAATAGTTCTTGTGTATACTGTTTGCATATTCTTTGTTGACATTACGATTATAGAGCTTATGTTCATAACCTTCGAAGGAATAGACGGCTCCGGTAAAACAACGCAGTCTGAGTTACTTGCAAGTCATTTTAAGCAGATTCATGGTGAAAATAATGTGATATTGACCCGAGAACCAGGTGGCACTTACTTTGCAGAGAAGGTAAGAAGGGTGTTACTTAAGGACAATATTGATCCAATCTCTGAACTTTTGCTGCTCACCTCAATGAGATATGAACATGTAAAAAAATTAATACTGCCAGCTCTAAAAGAAGGAAAGATAGTGATTTGCGATCGATTTATTGATTCAACTATTGCATATCAAGGGTATGGGCTTGGAGTTGACTTATGGCTAATAGGGAACCTTCATAAGTTAGTAAAAATTAGACGTCCAGATATCACATTTATCCTAGATATTGATGTTCAAGTTGGGCTAAGAAGAGCAAAAGATAAAAATAAATACGAAGAGATGGACATTAATTTTTATAATAAAGTTCGAAAAGGATTTCAAGAAATAGCGCTAGGAGAGCCTGATAGGTGCAATATTATCGCTGAAGTTGAAACTAAAGATGACAGTCAAGTGTATGGTGAAATTATCAATAGAATTGCTAGCACTATACAATAGAGCTGGTTTTGCTAGCAAAATGAAAGGACACAAGGCTTTATGGTAATGGATCTCTTGTAACCAACCTTTAGCTATAAGCGTTAAGAAATTTACCAAGTAAAAAAAGACAAAAGAAGCCCCGTGGTAGCTAGTTATTTACTTTTGTGTCGAAATGTTGGCGTTTCTTTATCCTAAACGCTTAATAAGTGCGACTTAGCTGCTTTTCAATGCAACTAATCTTAGCCATAAACATTTAAGAAATTTACTAAGCAGAAAAAAGGCAAAAAACCCGAGTAGCTAGTTATTCACTATCTATCTTATAACATTGGCGTTTTTAATGTCTTAAACGACTTATAAGCGCGTTTCAGCTTGAAAAACAGAAGTTTTAAAAAGACATGCAGTACACATAGTGCAAAAAATTAAACATGAGACGCCAAATATGCTATGTTTTTTTGTCATTTGATCTGCACAGACTGAAGATAAATAATAGCTTCAGCGCTATGATAAAAGGGTCGGCGGAATTTGTCAAGTAGTTTTTGTTTCTAAAGCGTCAACGTTCTTCGTTATTAAAAACCCCTTGGCAGGTTGTTCATGTTCGATTATCATGGAATTTATACAAATTAATAAATGACCTATGGCAAGCAACCCAGAAGAAAGAAATAATGATAAGCAAAGAGCGCTAGATAACGCAATAAGCCAGATTGAAAAAGCATTAGGTAAAGGCGCTATAATGAAGCTAAAGCAGAATCCTGTAGAGAAGATAGAATACAATATCCACAGGGTCAATTGCGCTTGATTCAGCCCTAGGTGTTGGGGGGTTGCCAAGAGGACGTATAATTGAGATATTTGGTCCTGAGAGTTCTGGTAAAACCACTCTTGCTTTACATGTAATTGTTGAAGCCCAGAAGAAAGGAGGATTATGTGCATTTATCGATGCAGAGCACGCATTGGATGTCATATATGCCCGTAAACTTGGAGTAAACACTAATGATTTGGTAATCTCGCAACTAGACAACTGGAGAACAAGCGTTACATATCGTTGAGTATTTAGTGTGTTCTGGTGCAGTTGATGTGATAGTTGTTGACTCTGTTACAGCATTGACTCCAAGAGCTGAAATTGAAGGAGATATGGGCGACCAGCACATGGGGTTGCAAGCGAGACTTCTAAGTCATGGGCTTAGGAAACTAACTTCCGCAGTTTCAAAAGCGAACTGTATACTGATATTTATTAATCAAATCCATATGAAAATAGGAGTAGTATATGGAAACCATGAAACTACCACCGGTGGGAATGCGTTGAAATTTTACACTTCTATAAGGCTTGATATAAGAAAAATCGGTGCAATAAAGGATAAAGAGAATGTCACGGGCAATGAAACGAGAGTTAAAGTTGTAAAAATAAAGTCGCTCCTCCATTTAGAGAAGCAAAGTTTGATATAATGTACAATGAAGGTATATCAAAACTTGGGGAGATGATAGATATAGGAGCAAAACTTGGTGTGCTTGAAAAAGCAGGTGCTTATTATTCGTACAGTAACACACGTCTTGGACAAGGAAGAGAGAATGTAAAAAATTACCTCAAGACAAACAAAGAAGTTGCAAATGAAATAGAGACGAAAATTAGAGATTTATTTAGAAATCACGGTAACTCTATTGCGATGGAAGAAGAAAGCGAGCAGCTTTTAGAAGAATCAGTTTTCTGATTTAGCTGAAGTTTGGACACAATCGTCGTACCGCTGCAGTATCTTCGCATAGATTCTGCTAGTGAAGAGCGGGATATCAAATCGTCGATAAACCTAGGCTGCTTTAGCTATTATATAATAATTTACAATATTACCTCGTATCAAAAAGCTTTTTGAAGCAGTTAAAAAAAACTTCCCATGAAGAGTGATAAATGATAAGTTGTCAATAACAGATTATTGTTTTAGGATTATGTGTTTTAGTTTGCCTAATATAAACAAGGAAGGTTATTTGTTTATAGTAGTTTCTTTTATAGTAACATGTATAGCGTTCTCTATATCTTGGGGTTTTGGCGTTACATGCTTGTTTCCAACGTTATTGTGCACTTATTTCTTTCGCGATCCAGCAAGGGTTGTTCCAGGCAATAAAGACCTTGTACTAAGCCCTGCAGATGGTGTGATTTCAAAAATTGAAGAAGTGAGTTACACTTTATTAACAGGAGACGAAGAAGAAAAGAAATTCATGCTTGTTAGCATATTCTTGAGTGTTTTGGACGTGCATGTGAATCGTATACCAATATCTGGTACAGTAAAGGAAATGCACTATAAGAAAGGCAAGTTTGTGTCTGCAATGAGCAATAGGTCTAGTAACGAAAACGAAAAGCAGGTTGTTGTGGTTGAGTATGGAGAGGGAAAAGAAATTATTGTAGAGCAAATAGCTGGATTAATTGCACGTCGCATCGTTTGTAATTTAAGAGTGTCTCAAAACGTAAAAGCAGGTGAGAGATTTGGAATTATAAGGTTTGGCAGTAGGGTGAATATTTACATTCCTACTGATATAGAAATAAGAGTTTCAGAAGGGCAAACTGTTGTTGGCGGTGAAACAATTATAGCAAATTTGAATAAGGAAAGTGCTCAAGAAAAGCTTACTTTTGATGTCATATGAGCAGTAATGGCGGTAACAGTAGGTCTTTACCTGTTGCCAAGTTATTCCCAAATTTTATAACTTTATTGGGTTTATGCTCTGGTCTTACTTCGCTTAAATTTACATTTAATGAACAGTGGGAGTTTGCAGTAATTTTTATTATCATTGCGGCAATTATAGATGGTATGGATGGCAGAATAGCCAGAATTCTAAAATCAACTAGTGATTTTGGGGCACAGCTTGATTCTTTTGCAGATTTTCTAAATTTTGGTGCGGCACCTGCATTTCTTTTATATTTTTGGAAGTTAAAGGAAATCAAAGTTATAGGGTGGATATTAGTAATGATATATGTTATCTGCATTTCGATAAGACTTGCAAGGTTTAATGTATCGCTGAATGCAGAACAACTTGACTGGGGAAAATTCTTCTTTTCCGGTGTTCCAGCACCGATATGTGCTTTACTTTCTTTATTGCCAATAATCATTACCTTTCAATCTCATGAAAGTGAATATTTACTTCTTATGGAGCAATTTTTTAACATAAGAAATACGGCTTGTTACTTTTTAGCTATTTCATTTTTTTCAGTCAGCCATATTCCAACTTTCTCTGCAAAGTACATTTATATTCCCAGGAGCCTGTCCTATATATTTGTGTCACTTTTTGGAGTATTTATCGTATTCTTTGTCAGTAAGCCTTGGATTACTCTACCAATTCTAGGTGTAATATATATACTGACTATTCCAGTAAGCATCGGGCTCTATATATATTACACCTATAAAGCTCGTTAGCTAAAGATTGTAACAAAAAGTAGTAAGTAGCATGGTTATAAAAATAAGTGAACTATTAAATTCATTTCTATACGTAAAGATATTTAACATTCCATTTATAATTATTTGGGTAATTGTAGCTGGAGTTTTTTGCATGTTTCAGTTCAAGTTTACTAACTTTAGGTTATTCAAGCATGGAATACAAACGCTATTCAACATAAAATGTAATCATAACGAAGGTGTAATCACTCATATTCAAGCGTTCGCAACAGTAATTTCAGGAACGGTTGGTCTTGGAACAATATCAGGAGTTGCTATAGCTATCACAATAGGGGGCCCAAGTGCAATTTTTTGGATGATAATTACTGGAATACTTGGTATGTCGATAAAATTTGCCGAAGTGGTGCTTGCATTCAATTATCGCTCTGAAAACTCAACTGGCGGGGCTTTTTATTACATGAGGTACGGACTTGCTAAGATTGGATTTGTTAGGACTGGTAAATTTCTTGCATTCACTTATGCAATTATGTTACTTATTGCGATAATTTTGGGTGGTATACCATTTCAAGCAAATCAAATTGCAGCATTGTCAAACAACCTCTTTGAATATAACACGTCTATTATTATATCGCTGCTTGTCTTGATTGTAATATTGGGAGGAATAAAACGAATTGCTTCCGTTTCAACAGGTTTAGCACCAATTATGATAATATTGTATATAGGCATGTGTGTGTATTTAATCTGTGTAAACAGAAGTAATCTGTTAAACGCTTTATCTACAATATTTCAAGATATCTTTAACAAATCAGCCATAGGAGGTGGGGTGCTGAGTGGATTAATAGCCGGAGTTAGAAGGTCAGTATTTGCTAACGAAGCAGGTACTGGAACAGCAGCTATAGCACATTCGGTTGTGAAAGAGAAAGATCCAATTAAAGTTGGAAGCGTTGCAATGATTGCACCATTTATAGACACAATATTAGTCTCATTTTTGACTGGCATTGTGATAATTATCACTGGTATGAATAGTACCAATAAAATTGGTGATATTACGTTAGTTAGTTCGGTGTTTTCAACGGCCTTGCCTCTATTTAGTAAGCTAGTTCTTCCGCTGATAATGTTCTCCTTTGCATTTTCCACGATAATAGCTTATTGTTACTATTGTGAAGTTGCCTTATTGTACTTGTTTGGTAACAAAAAAGTACTGATATTATTTCAAGTTCTTATAGTGGTTTCAGTGTATATCAGTTGTACATCAAAAAATATAGAATTTATATCTTATCTAGGCGATAGTTTATTTATGTCTCTTATGGTTCCAAATGCTATTGCGATATATTTACTGAGAAAGGAAGTCCTAAACACGATAGATTCTTATTATCATTCTAAGAGGTATTAAACATGATTTGTAGATTGTTGTATGTAGTATTGTTTTGCCTATTGTTTAATGATGCGTATGCTATTTCAGGTTTGTACGAGAGTTATGACGCTGTGTTGAATACAATAAATAACTTCATGAATGAGGTATTGTTTTTCAAAATCTTCTACGTGCCATTTGTAATTCTCCTAGTGGCTTTTGGTTATATATTTCTAACATTGCGTTTTAAATTTCTCAACATAAGAATGCTTAAGCATGCATTTGCTATCTTATGTGGAAAATATGATACAAATCACCACGATGGTCACATCACGCATCTTCAGGCATTTGTAACCGCACTCTCAAGTACGGTAGGTCTTGGAACTGTTGCTGGTGTTGCAATTGCCGTTTCAATGGGAGGACCAGGAGCGGTGCCTTGGATGATGATTACAGGCTTTTTTGGTATGTCAGCAAAATTCGCCGAAGTGACTTTAGCGTTCATGCACAGAACAGAAGGTCAGGAGCGATTATTTAGCGGTCCCTTTCAATACATAAGAAATGAGCTGGAGGAATTTGGATTTAAGAAGCTTGGTATTGTATTGGCTGCGATATATGCAGTGTTTTTTGTGTTATCAGGTCTTGGTGGAAGTGTAGCGTTTCAAACCAACCAGATGGTTTCAATATTATCTGGTTATTCAAATTGGGTGGATAGTCATCCTTGGTTTCTTTCTTCTATAATTTCTGTATTACTTGCTCTGGTAATCATGGGTGGAATTAAGAGAATAGCCAGAGTATCTTCTGCGCTGGTGCCTATTATGTCACTTATATACATTTTTAGTTGTGTCATTATAATCGCATTTAATATTCACAACTTTAGCAATACATTTAAAATATTATTTTCCAATATGATAGATTTTAATGCCGTTGGTGGAGGAGTAGTTGGAGCGTTCGTTGCTGGTATTCAAAGAGCGATTTTTGCCAGCGAAGCGGGTGTTGGTTCTGTTTCAATTACACACGCAGTAGCTAAAGATGAAGAGCCAGTTAGAACTGGACTAGTTGCAATGATAGAACCATGCTTTGATACAATGTTAATTTGTTGTTTGACAGGAATAATAATAGTAATCACAGGTGCGTATCAGACTGGTGTTGGCGAAGGGATATTGATTACTAAAAAGGCATTTGAAACAGTTTCTTCTTGGTTTCCTATACTTTTGGCAATAGCTGCACCTTTGTTTGCGTTTTCTTCGGTAATTTCGTTTGTGTATTGCTGTGAAATGGGATGGCTATATTTGTTTGGTGCAAAGAGTATAGTGATATATCGCATAGCGGTAATAATTGTGGCGTTTTTCTCTGGTCTTTCTAAGGATATAATGACTATTGCCAATATCGGTGGAACTTTATTCTCTTGTTTGGCTGTCATCAACATGACAGCACTTATACTCTTTAGTAGTAAGATTAACGATGAAGTTCAATGCTACCTGAGAAGGCTAAGAAATAACGAGATTAGCTAGATTTTTGTTACGGTGGAGAAGTATATAGTTCTTATATTATCCTACGTGTTGGGTTCAATACCGTTTAGCTTAATCATTACGAGGATAAAAGGAATAAATCTAAGGGAAGTAGGTTCTGGAAACATTGGCGCTACAAATGTTGCAAGAACAGGGAATAAAAGACTTGCTGCTCTGGCACTGTTTCTGGATTCCTTGAAGGGATTCATCGCGGTTCATATAGCGCGACAATTTTTTGGTTGTGGTAGTTTTTACATATGTGCATCTGCAATGTTAGCAGTTCTAGGGCATATGTTTCCTATATGGTTAAAATTCAGTGGAGGGAAGGGAGTTGCAACAACTTTGGGGACTTTGATGGCACTTAGTATTCATATGGCATTAGCATTTATATTTGTTTGGCTAGCAGTGTTTTCTATCTTTCGGTACTCCTCTCTTGCCTCCTTAACGGCCACTGCAGCAGTTGTTGCGATATCTCTTTTTTTTCAAAAAGACTTATTTTTTACTCTATTGATTGTGGCAGTATTAGTTTTTTTAAAGCACCACAAAAATATTGCAAACCTTCTGCAAGGCAAAGAGTACAAATTTCATAAGCAGTTTTAGCCAATGGCGTCAATTTAAGAGCCTCGATTAGCAAACTCTCCTAAAGACATGATGGCGTTTAGGCTTATCTATGTTATTCAACAGAAACGAAAAAAACTACTTAACAACCTTCGCCATTACCATTATCATAATGCTGAAGCTATTTGTTTAACTTCCCAATCTGTACAGGTTAAAATGACAAAGGAAACTTTGTATTTGGCGTCTCATGTTTAATTTTTCGCACTATGTGCACTGCATGTCTTTTTAAAACTTCGGGTTTTTACCCATATAAGCTGAAACGCGCTTATAAGTCGTTTAAGAAATCACCCAACGCCGGATTTTAAAATAGAGAGTGGAATAACTAGCTACCTCGGGGTTTTATTGTCTTTTTTTTCTGTCTGATAAATTTCTTAAATATTATAGCTTAGACTAGTTGCGCTTAAAAGCAGCTAAATTGCAGCGTTTAAGGCATAAAAACGCCAATACTGAAAATAAATACTGACCAGGGCTTCTTTTGCCTTTTTTTTATTTAGTAAATCTCTTAAGCATAAAGGTTATATCAACTTTCGTTATCAAACAAGATACATAATAAATTTGCTCAACCTCTAATCGCATGGAAACTTTTTAATTTACCATTGGAATTTGGTATTACAACATCCGCTGAAAATTTCATATATCTAGCTATGACTAAGATTATGATAAAGAAGAATTTTCTTTAAATTTATTAGTTTTAAGTTCTTAGTATCTTTACTTTTGCGATATAAGTTCATACAGTTACGTGCTGAAAAGAAACTATTTAATTGTATTTATCTTGTCTAACGTTCGTTGTAGAATAATACATGCAGCAATTTTATCATCTATTTTTTTCGATTTTGTGATTGATACTCCGGTAATCTTTAGTGTATGAGCTGCAATAGACGTTGACAAGCTTTCATCTTGTAAATATATAAATACCTTATGTTTTTTTATCATTTTGTTTGCGAATTGGATTATGGTTTCACGCCATTCACTTTTTTGCTTCTCTATTTCCAGTGGTAGCCCCATTACTATTGACCCAGCTTCATTTTCTTTGAATATCCTGTTTAAATAACCTAAATCTTTACTTATATTTTTTCTGTGGTATACGCTGTGAGCTGTGGCTATGAGCTGTGTTTTATCACTGAATGCTATACCTATTCGCTTTTCTCCCATGTCAAGACACATTATGCACTTGTCTTTTGGAATAGACTTTAGAAATTCATAAGGATATCTATGTAGCATCTACTGACATGACAAACACTCATCGTAATCAATATCTGTTCTTTGCTGCAATATTTCACTTTTTTTAAATATGTCGTGCGAAACTTTGTCGGCCCTCTGCATTGACTGTGATCTACAGTAATATAAACTTTTCAGGCTTTTTTTCCAAGCAAGCATGTGTATTTTGTGCAAGTAACGTTTATGTACGTTAGCAGGTAGAAACAAGTTTACTGATTGAGATTGGCAAATGTAAGGTGTTCTATCGCTTGCGTGTTCTATAATCCATCTTTGATCAAGCTCATACGCTGTTTTGAATGTCAATTTTTCATGTTCGCTAAGGAAATCTAAGTGCTGCACGGAACCTTCGTTTGTTGAAATTGAGGACCATATTTTATCATTGTCTTGATTTTTTTCTGCCAATAGCTTTTGCAAGAATTTGTTTCGCACTACAAATGAACCTGTTAGTGTCTTTTGTGTAAATACATTTGCTGCATATGGTTCTATTCCAGGGGAAGTGTTACCTGCAATAATGGAAATTGAGGCAGTTGGAGCAATAGCGAGCTTATGTGTAAATCTTTCCATTAGATTAATTTCTTTAGCATCAAGACATGCTCTCTTTTCTTCTGCTAATTTTTTAGAAACCATATCTGCCTGCTCACGTAAATACTTAAATATTTTTTTATTCCACTGTTGTGCTGTTACTGATTCAAAAGGAATCATTTTACTTTGTAAAAATGAGTGAAAGCCCATCACACCAAGACCGATACTACGCTCTCTTGTTGCAGAATATTTTGCTCGCTGTATTTCGTCTGGTGCTTTATTTATGAAATCCTCTAATACATTGTCAAGAAAACGCATTATATCTTCTATGAAGAGTCCATTGTCTTTCCATTCTTCGTAGTATTCAAGATTCACTGATGATAGACAACACACAGCAGTACGAGATTTGTTTAGATGATCATAACCTGTAGTTAAAGTGATTTCACTGCACAGATTTGACATTTTGATGTCTAGATTGAGTCTTTTGTAAGACTCTGGCTTATTATTATTCGTTGCATCAAGAAAAATAATGTAAGGTTCTCCAGTTTCAATTCTTGCTGTTAATATTTTGATCCATATGTCACGTGCTTTGACGGTTGAGATAACTTTGTTATTATGAGGACTAATCAAATCCCATTTTCGATCATTCTCAACAGCTTGCATGAATTTATCATTTACTATCACGGCATGATGTATATTTAATGCTTTACGGTTCGGATCACCTCCCGTTGGCTTGCGTATATCAAGAAACTCTTCTATCTCTGGGTGGGATATAGGAAGATAAACTGCTGAACTTCCTCTTCTTAAGGACCCTTGACTGATTGCAAGCGTTAGAGCATTTTGCACCACAATAAATGGCACAATTCCAGATGTTTTACCGCTGCCCTTTACACTTTCACCAATTGAACGTAGATTTCCCCAATAACTACCTATGCCTCCTCCACGTGCAGCAAGCCAGACATTTTCATTCCATAAGTCAACTATTCCCTGCAAGCTGTCTTCAGTTTCATTGAGAAAACAAGAGATGGGCAATCCTCTTTTGGTACCACCATTGCTAAGTATTGGTGTTGAAGGCATGAACCACAAGTTGCTCATGTAGTCATAAAGACGCTGCGCATGCTCTTTATTATCAGAATAATAGCTGGCAATGCGTATGAAAAGATCTTGATAACTTTCATTTTCTATCAGATACCTATCCGATAGAACTGCTTTTCCAAAATTGGTTAATTTACCGTTTTTTTCGTGATTAATAGTGATATTACTCATAAAATTCCTCTTCTATTTCATTGTATCTGCTTTGAGCAATAGTGATCTTTAAGCTGAGCTCTTCGATTTTTTTTGTGGATGTTGTAGCGCGAACAAGATACCATTAACCTGACTTCCATATATTTTACAGTAACTCATATAACTTATTTGCATATTTATTTCTTTTGCAACGCGTTGGACATAACTTTCTGAGTGGCAAAAGTAATCTCCTTTATTTACAAAGTCAATACCTTCACCTTCCTTTCTTCTTATTAAACATATGATTGCTCCTTTTTTGCTCATAGATCCTTTTGCTAGTTCCAGTTCTGCTCGGAAGTCATGTAGATAATGTAACACTTCGGCAAAAATAATGACATCATACAAATAATTTCTTTCTTGTTTAAAGAAATCTGTCATTTCCATGTGTATCAACTCATTATAGACAGGTTTACCCTTTATAAAGCATCCTCTGGCAATGTTTAGCATTCTGTTTGAAATGTCAACTCCTGTTACGCAATTTCCAGTATTGTGTATTTTTAAGAAATGACCGCATATTCCAGTTCCACAACCAAGATCAAGTATGTTGAGTGCAGAAGTGGAGTTATTAAAGATTTCTGTAATTACCATGTGCGCAAGTTCATGTCCTCTGTATTGTTTAGCAATTAACCAATGCTCAACAAAATACTCACCAGTGTAGTCAAAATATTGTTTTATGAGGTTTTTAGGCAATTTTGTGATCGATGCTGGGTTTATCATTTTGTTTATGTAGTAAGAGGCTTCTTCATAGTTACTGTCTAGTTTTAGTGTCTTTGTTAAATAGGTATGAGCTTTGTTAATATTTCCCATTGCAAAATGACACCTTCCAATGTTATACCAAACTACTGGTAAATTGGAGTAGAATATGCTGATCAACCAAAATCTTAGCTTTGCATCTGATATGTGACCCTTATAGAAGTGATATAAACCGATTTCAATGTTGGTGTTTAATAGGTTTTTGGACTTTTCGAAAAGTGCTGTTGCTTCTCTATAGAGATTATTGTATTGATTTACAGCGAATTGTTTGGCCTTCTTAATATTAAACATACCGATTAACTTGCGAATAAAACTTAAAATAACACTTATAAAGGATAAATTGCCTTTCATATTTTAGATACCCTTGGTGCTTACTATCATTTTTGAGTAGACCTGATTTTTAAAGCATTTTATATTATGGAATATTTTTTTCATTGATCTTTAATTGTATATAATTCTGCTTTAAAACACTCACTTAAATTATAAATTTTACCTACTTAGGATTACAAGTATATTATTATTGTTGCTGATGTAAGTAAATATTTTGTGTAAAAAAGCGTTGACATATTGCTTATTAGTTTCTAACATATAAGAAGTTAATTTGATTTTTAGATGTTTGACAAGTTTTATGGTAGAGATTAATTTAATCTCAATTCAATTTCAATAATATTTAACTCTGCATATTCTACATATAGTCGAGTAAATAAATTATTAAGAGCGCTTGATGGATGCCTTGGCGTTAAGAGGCGATGAAGGACGTGGCAGGCTGCGATAAGCTGCGGGGAATTGTCAACAGGTTTTGATCCGCAGATTTCCGAATGGGGGAACCCAACTAGTTAAGCTAGTTATTGCATATTAAATCAATATGCAAAGCAAACTTGGTGAACTGAAATATCTAAGTAACCAAAGGAAAAGAAATCAACTGAGATTCTGTTAGTAGTGACGAGCGAAAGCGGAAAAGGCTAGCGGTTTAAGAATAAGAATTAGAATACTCTGGAAAGAGTAACCATAGAAGGTGATAGTCCTGTATAAGTAGAAAGTTTTTAAATCCTCGAGTAGAGCGGGACACGTGAAATCCTGTTTGAATATGGGGGGACCATCCTCCAAGCCTAAATACTCCTTAACGACCGATAGTGAACAAGTACCGTGAGGGAAAGGTGAAAAGAACCCCGGGAGGGGAGTGAAATAGAATCTGAAATCGAGTGCTTACAAACAGTTGGAGCTCTATGTTTTTGCTACAAGAGCAATCTTGTAGCTGGTTTACATTAGAGTGACAGCGTACCTTTTGCATAATGGGTCAGCGAGTTAATCTGTAGAGCAAGCTTAAGCCGTTAGGTGTAGGCATAGCGAAAGCGAGTCTGAATAGGGCGTTTAGTTTTATGGATTAGACCCGAAACCAAGTGATCTAGTCATGACCAGATTGAAGGTGTGGTAAAACACACTGGAGGATCGAACCAGTTAATGTTGCAACATTATTGGATGAGTTGTGATTAGGGGTGAAAGGCCAATCAAACTTGGAAATAGCTGGTTCTCCGCGAAATCTATTTAGGTAGAGCGTTGTATGTATGTTGTTGGGGGTAGAGCACTGGATAGACTAGGGGGACTCACCGTCTTACCAAATCTAACTAAACTCCGAATACCAATAATTAATTGTACAACAGACACACTGCGGGTGCTAAGTCCGTGGTGAAAAGGGAAACAACCCAGACTACTATCTAAGGTCCCAAAATTACAGCTAAGTGGGGAAGGAAGTAGAAAAACCATTACAGCTAGGAGGTTGGCTTGGAAGCAGCCATCCTTTAAAGAAAGCGTAACAGCTCACTTGTCTAAATAAGTTTTTCTGCGCTGAAAATGTACCGGGGCTAAAGCTGTATACCGAAGATGTGGGTGCTTATTGATTCCGATCAATAGGTGCGGTAGCGGAGCGTTCTGTAAGTCTGTGAAGGTAGTTTGTGAAAACTGCTGGAGATATCAGAAGTGAGAATGCTGACATAAGTAGCGTAAAAGAGTGTGAAAAACACTCTCACCAAAAATCTAAGGGTTCCTACGTTAAGTTAATCTGCGTAGGGTTAGTCGGTTCCTAAGGCGAGTCCGTAAAGGAGTAGTCGATGGCAATCAGGTTAATATTCCTGAACCTCTTAAGTGTGACGGGTTTTGTATTTGTATAGGTCTAATTGGATTGATCTATGCTTAAAAGAAGCTCCAGGAAATAGCACTTATATTCATGAGGCCGTACCGTAAACCGACACTGGTGGATGAGTAGAGTATACTAAGGTGTTGAAAGAATGATGTTGAAGGAACTCGGCAAATTATACCTGTAACTTCGGAAGAAGGGTAACCTGCTTTTAGGCAACTATTAGTAGGTGGCACAGAATAGGGAGTAGCGACTGTTTACTAAAAACACAGGACTCTGCAAACACGTAAGTGGAAGTATAGGGTCTGACGCCTGCCCGGTGCTGGAAGGTTAATAGGAGGGGTGCAAGCTCCAAATTGAAGCCCCAGTAAACGGCGGCCGTAACACTGACGGTCCTAAGGTAGCGAAATTCCTTGTCGGGTAAGTTCCGACCTGCACGAATGGCGTAACGATTTCTCCACTGTCTCCAACATCAATTCAGCGAAATTGAATTCCCCGTGCAGATGCGGGGTACCCGCGGTTAGACGAAGAGACCCCGTGCACCTTTACTATAGCTTTACATTGTTATTAAAAATGTAATGTGCAGGATAGGTGGGAGACTTTGAAGTTATGGCGCTAGCTGTAATGGAGTCAACCTTGAGATACCACCCTTTACATTTTTGATACCTAACTATGTTTAATTATCTTGAACTAGGACATTGTATGGTGGGTAGTTTGACTGGGGCGGTCGCCTCCTAAAAAGTAACGGAGGCGTGCGAAGGTAAGCTAGAGCTGGTCGGAAATCAGCTTGATAGTACAATGGCATAAGCTTGCCTGACTGCGAGGCTGACAAGCCAAGCAGAGACGAAAGTCGGTTATAGTGATCCGGTGATTCTGTATGGAAGGGTCATCGCTCAACGAATAAAAGGTACGCCGGGGATAACAGGCTGATGGTGTTCAAGAGTTCATATCGACGACACCGTTTGGCACCTCGATGTCGACTCATCACATCCTGGGGCTGGAGAAGGTCCCAAGGGTTCGGCTGTTCGCCGATTAAAGTGATACGTGAGTTGGGTTTAGAACGTCGTGAGACAGTTCGGTTTCTATCTGCCGTGGGTGAAGGAAATTTGAGAAGATCTAACTCTAGTACGAGAGGACCGAGATGGATATACCTCTGGTGTACCAGCTGTTATGCCAATAGCATTGCTGGGTAGCTATGTATAGATGGGATAATTGCTGAAAGCATATAAGCAAGAAACCCTCTTCAAAAAAATTTCCCAATTAAGGCCGTGGAAGACTACCACGTTGATAGGCTAGGTGTGGAAGCATGGTAACATGTGGAGCTAACTAGTACTAATAGCCTGATTGATTTGTTTGCTTTCTATGTGTGCATATGCAGTGTTAAATATTAGATTGAATTTATTGAATTAGAGATTTTTATTAACTTGGTGGCTATAGCAAAAATGAAACACCCGATCCCACCTCGAACTCGGAAGTGAAATTTTTTAGCGCTGATGGTACTTGCAAAGGGAGAGTAGGTCGCTGCCAAGTTTATAAAAATCTCTTTATCAATTAAGTGGTGAGCATACTTTTATTTTAACTCCCTTATTTTGCTATTGTTTTTTAAATCTTTACTTTAGCTCCGTTGTCTTTTTTTTCTTATATGTTTGTCGTTTTCTATATCATCTAACATTGTTCCTACTTCTTCTAGTTGGTTTCCTTTTGAAGGGGAATGACTGATCTCTGGTAATATTGCATTATTCTTCATATTCTTTAATAATATTTCTTGTTGAAGAAATGCTGATTCCCAATCTATACGTGTTCCTGTTCTTTTTTTTCTAGAGGGAAATAAAGGCTCATACATCTCACCAAAGCTTATATTATTTACCTCATTTATGTGTTCTATCATTCACCACATCCATTAACTATTTTTAAAAATTTTACCTATGTTATCATAAATAATATAGTTGTAAATACCTTAATTGAGATTTTTTTTATTTTATTTTTTTTAGGCAAATAGTTAGATCTTTCTGTAAGTTTTTATAACTTGCTTGCATAATATTTCTATGAGTCAATACTATGTAATAGTACCCTGCGTTATTTATATTTAGAATGATGAATCTGGCAAGTGCCCGTAATCGTCTTTTTATTTTGTTTCTTTTTGCTGCTTTTCCAGTTTTTTTACTGATAACTAGACCTGTTCTAATAGTGTAAGTATACTTTTCGGGCTCTTTCTCTTTTATAGCATATAATGATATATGGAGCCCACGATAAAAAAGACTACCAGGTACTAGCTTATTTTTAAAGGCAAATGAAAACTCTTTTTTTTTATGCTCGATAACTTAACTATGCACATAGTTTTTTGCATCCTAATGAGCGACGCCTATTGAGAATTTTCCTTCCAGCTCTTGTTGCCATACGTAAACGGAAGCCGTGCCTGCGCTTTCTTATCAAATTTTTCGGTTGAAATGTTCTCTTCATTGTTTTTATAAATAAAATTAGTTATTTTAATTTATTTTACTTTATTGTCAAATGATGGTTGCATTATATTTGGATAATCTTAAAGTTGTATTCTCGTAAAATAAGATTCGATAGATGAATTCATTGGCAATAATCTTTTCCATACCTACGCTACTAATTCTTTTGTTTTGCTTTAAGCAAGTGTATAAGGTTAAGTCTTATTTATATCTTAGTTATATACGGATGTTAACTTGGTTGTTGATACTCTGTAACAATTGTTTTATAACTTCCATTTCTATAGCGTTACTTTTTTTCATGTTTGCTTTTATATTTAAAAGCAAAAGAAATAAGATAATCAAATTTTCACTGTTTGTGGCTCTAGCCATATCGTTTTTTATCACTTTATTTATAATGTTATCTATTCTTACCAAGTCTGTTAATTTTTTTAAAGAAGTAGCTATTTCAGAATTCTTGTTTTGCTTGAAATGGAGCCATAATGTGGTAACTCTCAATGGAGAAAAAATAGGATGTTTCGGTATAACCCCGCTTTTGGTTGGCACGTTGGTTATAACTATTGTAGCAATGCTGGTTGCTGTTCCACTTGGTTTGTTTTCTGCAATATATATTAGTGAATATGCGAGTGGGAAAGTGCGTTACATTGTTAATACAACTTTGCAGGTTTTATCTGCTATTCCTACAGTTGTGTACGGATATTTCTCGGTTGTATTTTTATCCTCTTCTGTGAAACAGATAGCAAGTTTTTTTGGTTTGAATATACACTCAGAGAGTGCCTTGGTTGCTGGTTTATCGATAGGGATAATGATTCTTCCTTTTATTATTTCTTTATTAGAAGACGCAATCAGGTCTGTTCCAAAGAGCTTACGCTATGGTTTTATGGCATTGGGAGCCACTCCAGCAGAAACTATATGGCATATAACAATACCTTATGCAATGCCGACGATTTTAAGTGCAATTTTGTTGTCAATTTCGAGAGTGATAGGCGAAACAATGATCGTGCTGATGGCTGTGGGAATCAACTCAAACTTAACTTTTAATCCTCTTAATTCAGTTACTACTATTACTGTGCAGATTGCTACATTACTTACTGGAGATCAGGATTTCAATAGTGTGCAGACACTTGCTGCTTATGCGCTTAGTTTAGTGTTGTTTATTATTACTTGGCTCTTAAATGCGTTTGCACTGTTCATAATAAAGCGTAATTAGCAAATGTTGTTGCAAAATTTCTATTAATAATATAAGATTTATTTTCTTAAGGAGTTCGTTGGGAACTTTTTTATAAAATTGTAGTGTTAGGTGATAAAAGTAAAGAGATGAATATAGGTAGAATGGTTAAGGTAACTCAAGCAGTTGTTGATTTAAAATTTGAAGGCGAGCTACCTAAAATATTTAATGCTTTAAAAAGCAAACTAAAATATAAGGGCAAGGAGCTAGTTTTAGAAGTTTCACAGCATATAGGTGACAATATAGTCCGTTGTATTGCTATGGATAGCACAGATGGTGTATCAAGAGATGATGAATTTGTTGATACAGGTGTACCAATATCAGTTCCGGTTGGACGTTCAACTTTAGGGAGAATCTTTAATGTTGTAGGAGAGCTTATAGATGAGTGTGGTCCGCTAAAAGGAAAGTATGATTTAGAACCTATACACAGAGCGCCTCCAAATTTTACTGAGCAGAGAATACAGGAAGAAGTTTTAGTTACAGGAATAAAAGTTATAGATCTTCTTGCACCTTACTTTAAAGGAGGAAAAATTGGTTTATTTGGTGGAGCTGGTGTTGGTAAAACAGTTCTGATAATGGAATTGATTAACAATATAGCAAAAGCTCATAAAGGATTTTCCGTATTTGCCGGGGTAGGGGAGAGAACACGTGAGGGTAATGAACTTTATCACGAGATGATCACTTCAAATGTAATAGATATAAGTGAACATGAGAAATCTCAAGCTGTTTTGGTTTATGGTCAAATGAATGAGCCTCCTGGGGCAAGGGCTAGGGTTGCTTTAACGGCTCTAACTATGGCAGAGTATTTTCGTGATCATGAAAATCAAGATGTTTTATTTTTTGTGGATAATATCTTCCGTTTTACTCAAGCTGGTTCTGAGATTTCTGCTTTACTTGGAAGAATACCTTCAGCTGTTGGTTATCAGCCAACCCTTGCAACCGATATGGGTGCAATGCAAGAGAGAATAGCTTCAACTACTTCAGGTTCCATTACTTCTGTGCAAGCTATATATGTTCCTGCGGATGATTTGACTGATCCAGCTCCTGCAACTACGTTTTCTCACCTTGATGCAACCACAGTGTTATCAAGGCAAATAGCTGAAATGGGGATATACCCTGCTGTTGATCCACTTGATTCAACTTCTCAGTCTTTGTCTGCTGAAATCATTGGTGAAGAGCATTATAAGGTGGCTTCTGAGGTGAAGCGTATATTGCAAACTTATAAATCACTGCAAGATATTATTGCAATACTTGGTATGGATGAACTATCTAATGAGGATAAGATTGTTGTTGATAGGGCTCGTAAAATTCAGAAGTTTCTTTCTCAACCTTTTCACGTTGCGGAAGTATTTACTGGCATGCCTGGTAAATTTGTTTCACTTTCCGATACTGTTTCTAGCTTTAAGGGGATTGTTGAAGGCAAGTATGATCACTTACCAGAGGCTGCCTTTTATATGGTAGGGAATATAGACGAAGCAATGCAAAAGGCTGAATTAATAAAGGCTGAAACTAAAGTTGGAGCTAAAAATTAAAGATTATGAATACCTTTAAAGTGCAATTTTTTTCTCCTGATAATCAAATTTTATTCAATAAAGTGACTTCTCTTTTAATAAATGGGCTTGAAGCGGAGCTTATGGTTTTAGCTCACCATTCTCCTTACCTAATTTATTTATTGCCTGGTATAATTACTGTTAAGATGAGTAACCGAAAAAAAGAAAAAGTTGTGGTTGATAATGGTGTGTTGGAAGTTGCAGATAACAATTGTAGCATTATAACGAACCAAGTTCAGATTTTTGATCATATAATTCATGATGAGGAGTCGTTGAAGAACAAGAGAATTAGTATATATTTAAGTCATCTTAATGAGAAGCATCTTTCTTAGCTGCTTTAGGCAAAAAATCAATTATCATTCAAATGGCTGTAAGATTGTTGCTCAGGATGCTCTTTTTTCGCTGTTCCAGAAACTCCAAGGTGTCATCCAAGTGCTCCAATACTTGGATCTATTTTGCAAACCAATGGGTTTCTTGCATTACCTCCTATCATTCCAGTGCATGACACTGGAACCTGTTTTCTTTTTTTTCTGGATTTCAGTGTCACGTGCACAGCTGTACGAGCATTGTGGTTTGAGACTACTAGGAGGGTGTCATCCAAGTAGCGAGACACTGGGATCCAGAAAAATTGATCGTAAACAAGCGCACTATACAACATTTTCGATGAAATTAACAAAAAACTGGATTCCAGTGTCTCGCACTGGAATGACAATGTCTGCTACGCAAATTGCCTATAAATCACAATGTTTGTACAGTTGTGCGTCATGCGCTGGAATGACACTAAAGGGTGGGCTACTGGTTTTTTATGTAAACAATGGTTATGCAAGGAGTTTAATGGCAAGATTTTGCAAAGATATTTTTTTTATGAGAGATTAGTATGGAAATTTTTCTTGATAGCGTTGATTTAAATGAAATTAAAGAACTAAAAGAGTTCATTGACGGCATAACAACCAATCCTTCTTTGATAGCAAAATCTGGGCGTAAAGATAAGTATGAAGATTTAATAAGTGAGATATGCTCTATTATAGAAGGGCCTGTTAGTGTGGAAGTTGTTGCGGATAACCATGAAGATATGATTAAAGAAGGTCTTAAGTTATCGAAAATCGCTAGCAATATCGTAATCAAACTGCCTCTTACATATGAGGGATTAATTTCTTGTAAAAAGTTGTGGACAGAACATAAAATACCTGTTAACATTACATTATGTTTTTCTCCTGGACAAGCACTGCTTGCCGCTAAGACTGGTGCTTGTTTTATTTCTCCTTTTGTTGGTCGCCTTGATGATATAAGCTATGATGGCTTGTCACTAATAGAAGATATATGCACTATATATTCTAATTACGACTTTGATACCAAAGTTCTTGTTGCATCAGTAAGAAGTCCAATGCATGTAGTAGAAGCTGCAAGGCTTGGTGCTGATTCAATTACTGTGCCAGCGAAAATACTTAGACAATTACTTAGCCATCCACTTACCGAATGTGGGCTTGTAATATTTGAACAAGATTGGAATGCAAAACAATAAGTGGTCACAGAAACGGGAAAACTTGAGGAGCGAAAGCAAGTTTTGGCGCTAAATCGGAAAGCAGGTTGTTCAAGAGATCTATTGGTCGGTTTTTCTTCTTTCACTATTAATAGATTTATAACGCAATTGAGCTTAAATATTCGGTATGAAAAGCTTTGCACTTACTTTACTATTAGCTTCGTTTCCACTCTCAGCATCATTTACAAGCACTGAGGGCATCAAAGAAAACTGCGATTACGAATATTACCCTAAATTCGATCATAACTCTGCAGATGAGCTGTGCACTATAAAGCGAAATTACTACAGATACGGTGAGAAATTAAAAATGTTGGCAGACGAGAGAATAAAGGAGATAAAGAAAACTGCTTTAAACATTTGTAATAAAGCTAGTAATTTATAAATTCACCATTTTTTCTGGTTTTACTATTCTTTCAAACTCTTTTTCAGTAAGCAGCTCAAGCTTCACTGCCGCTTCTTTTAGGGTGATATTTTCTTTATAAGCGAGTTTGGCTATTTTTGCTGCATTGTCATATCCTATATGCGTATTTAATATGGTGACCAACATTAATGACTGATTCAGCAGATCTTTTATTCTCTTTTCATTTGCCTTAATGCCAATCACACATTTTTCTGTGAAATTTAAACTTGCGTCAGCCAAAAGTCTTATGGACTGCAAAACATTGTAAATTATTACTGGCTTAAACACGTTTAGTTCAAAATGGCCATTTGAACCGCTGATGGTTACAGTAACGTGATTTCCCATAACTTGAGCACATACCATAGTTACTGCCTCACATTGAGTTGGATTCACTTTACCTGGCATAATTGAAGAACCTGGCTCATTTTCTGGCAATATTATTTCTCCAATTCCGCACCTTGGACCAGAACCGAGCAACCTTATATCATTTGCAATTTTCATTAAACTGACCGCTACTGTATTGAGTGATCCACTTAGCTCAACCAGAGCATCATTTGCTGCTAATGCTTCAAATTTATTTTTTGCTGAAATAAATGGAAGATTGGTAATTTCTGCCACTTTTTTAGCAAAATCTTCAGCAAAGCTTTTTTTAGTATTAAGTCCCGTACCAACGGCGGTGCCACCTTGTGCAAGCTCATACACATTGTTCAGAGCTGATTTTACTCTTTCTATTCCCTTTTTAATTTGAACTGCATAGCCAGAAAATTCCTGTCCAAGTGTCAGAGGCGTTGCGTCTTGCAAATGAGTACGCCCTACTTTTATTATATTTTTAAATTCCTGAACCTTATCATTCAGTGCCTTATGCAGCACTTCAAGAGTTGGAATGAGAGAACAATTTATCTGCTTTGCTGCTGCTATGTGCATTGCTGTTGGAAAAGTGTCATTTGATGACTGGCCAAAGTTTACATGATCGTTTGGGTGTGCTGGAGACTTGCTGCCCAAATCACCACTCAAAATTTCTATTGCGCGATTGCTGATCACTTCATTCATGTTCATGTTGGTTTGAGTTCCAGATCCAGTTTGCCATACGACAAGTGGAAATTCGTCGTTAAATTTGCCGTCTATTATCTCCTGTGCAGTTGTGCAGATCGCATTCCCCACTTTTTCATCTATGGCACTATGCTTCATATTCACACGTGCTGCTGCAAGCTTTACTATTGCTAACGCTTCAATTATAGGCTCTGGCATCTTTTCCGTGCCAATTTTAAAATTTTCCAAAGAACGCTGTGTTTGCGCTCCCCAATAATGTTCACTTGGTACTTTTACTTCCCCTAGGCTGTCTGATTCTATTCTAGTTTTTTTATCCATAGTTTTCTTTCTTAATATCATACAAATAGATGAAACTGTAATCCAGTTTCACTACATAAATTTTTAATATTAATATCTCCACTTTTTGGTTAATTAAATCATACTGTATTGTATCTTAAACTGCAACAGACCCTTAGCTTAAGCGCTAAGAAACTTACTAATCAGAAAAAAAGACAAAAGAATCTCGTGGTAGAAGTTGCTCACTCTCTAATGCTGCAAATTGGCGTACTATACTGTCTTAAACGACTTATAAGCACGTTTCAGCTTGTATAGGGAAAAACCTA
>NZ_JBFTEN010000049.1:0-593 GCF_041154185.1 Wolbachia endosymbiont of Tettigetta isshikii
CTTGTATTAGCAATTACTATAATTTTACGCATTAGAACTGTTGCAGCCACCATCTTCTTCTTACCACTTTCAACAAGCTTAAAATAAAACGCGCCAAGTACAGACTTGGACCTTGCAGCAGCCATAGCAGCTGTAAAGAGCTTTGAACGAACGTTGCTTCTACCGCCTATAATCCTTCGATAACCAACAGCTTTACCACTTTCCTTAGGATGAGGTGCTACTCCGGCAAGACTCGCTACTTCTTTTCTGTTTAAGTAACCAAGCTCTGGCATTAAACACAAAAAATCTTGTGATAACTTTTTACCTATTCCAGGAACTATTTTAAGGATTTTTTGGCGTTGTTGTAATTCGCGGCTTTCATCAATAATCTTTTGTATGGTATTATTGAGTTCGTTTATTTGACTATCGAAAAACTCAATGGTCTTTTGACAGCTTTCTTTTATATGATCATTTTCCGGTGCTTCAAGTCTGCATTTTTCTTGAGTTCTCATTTGCGTAATATCATCACGACGTTGACAAAGTGCAGCCAAAGTTGATTGTTCTGTAGAGGTAGGTACAAATAGAGAGATAGTTCTATGGCGTTCAAATCCATA
>NZ_JBFTEN010000017.1:0-23986 GCF_041154185.1 Wolbachia endosymbiont of Tettigetta isshikii
GATCAAAGTAACATTTTATTTGAAGATTCTTTTATTAATAAAATTAAGGAAGGAGATGTAGTAGAAGGTGTCATTACACGAGTAAATCCTAATGACATCGTGGTCGATGTTGGCTTAAAGTCTGACGGGAGAATTCCAATCAAGGAGCTTGGTTGCAACGATGAGATTGTTGTTGGTTCTAAAATTAGAGTTTATGTAGAAAGAATTGAAGACTATCATGGTAATGTAGTTCTTAGCCGTGAAAAAGCAATTAGGGATGAAAAATGGCATAAACTGGAAGAAGATGCAGTTACAAGGACTGAAGTCAGTGGAATTATTAAACGCTCAATTAAATGCGGCTTTATTGTTGATCTTGGCGACGGAATAAGTGCCTTTTTGCCGCTGAGTCATGTGGATCTGAAGCAAGTAAAAGATGCCAAGCACCTCATTGAAACTGAGCAAAAGTTCATCGTGCTTAAAATGGATAAGAAACAGGGTAATATCGTAGTATCAAGGAAGTTAGTATTAGAAAAATTGCATGCTGGTGAAAAAACCAAGTTTTTAGAGTCTTTAAATGAGGGTGATGTAATAGAAGGAAAAATAAAAAGCATTACTCATTATGGTGTATTCGTTGGTATTCATGAGTCAGATGCAGTAGGAGTTATAGATGGATTGCTACATATCACAGATATCTCTTGGAGTAGGGTAAGTCACCCATCTGCAGTTTTTGCTTGTGGCCAGACTATAAAGGTCAAAATTATAAAAATAGATAAGGAAAATGCAAAAGTTTCCCTAGGCATAAAGCAGCTAGAAGATAACCCTTGGCAAGATGTAGAGTCAAAATATCCGATTGACAGCGTTCATAAGGGGCATATAACAAGCATAGAAGATTATGGGTTATTTGTTGAACTTCAGCCTGGAATCGAAGGTTTAGTTCACTCATCAGAAATAACTTGGGTTAAGAGCAATCTACCAGTTAGTAGTCTTGTAACTAGGGGGCAAGAAGTGTCTGTTAAAATTCTCAATATCGATATTACTAAAAACAGAATGAGTTTGAGTATGAAAAGGTGTGTAGATAACCCTTGGCAAGTATTTGTCAATAAATATCTTCCTGGCTCCATTGTCTCTGGTAAAGTTAAAAATAATGCTGGCTCATATATATCTGTTACTTTTGATGATCATGAAATAGACGAAAATGTTGAAGGGACAATTTATATGCAAGATCTAAGTTGGTCTAAAAATGGTTCAGATGAGATAAAAAAGTATAATGTGGGTGATGCGATAGAGGCAAAAGTAATAAGGGTTAGCGTGAATCGAACAAGAATTCACCTTGGCATAAAGCAAATAGAGTATGATCCACTGATAGAGCTGATAAAGAAAGTCAAGGTAGGAGACAAGATGCAGGTTACTGTAGGTAAGAAAGAAGATAGTGGACTAGTTGTTGAAGTTGAAAATGATATAACTCTCTTAATAGATCAAGAGCATCTACCGGAAAATAAAAAGTTTTCTATGTCAAAAATGATAGAAGTTGAAGTATTAGGCGTTGAAGAATATAGTATAATACTATCTGCTAAATGATTATAATTTTAGCTTCGTGTAAATGGCAACGAAATCTAACATAATAACAAAAGTGGCAGAGAAGCATCCTTTCTTAGAAAAAATGGTTGTAGCCGCTATAGTCAACAGATTTTTTGAGATACTTTCGAGTACATTAAAGCGTCATAATAGAATTGAAATTAGGGGATTTGGCTCCTTTTCAATTAGGAGTTATAACTTGAAAGAGACAAGTCACTTTATATCACAGAAATTTGTAAAAAATCGATACTTTAAGACATATTTTCGTAGCAGTAAAAAATTATCCTATTTAGTAAATGAATAAAAATTTATATCGTAAGTAAGATGAAAGTGGGGGTAAGTTAACGTTATACAATAAAAGTTTTAGCATTATATGCAAGTAGTAGAAATAGTTATACGCAACAGTACATACAAAATATCTTGTGAAAGTGGAAAAAAGGATCATTTATTGTATCTTGCTGATAGTTTTAACAAACTAGTTAGTTCTATGTCTCAAAAAATTGGAGGTAAGGGCTCAGACGCATTAAATTTCCTACTTGCAGCACTGACTCTTGAGGATAAAGTTTTAGAATTAACAAAAAAATTGGACGAAATGAATCAAGAGTGTGAAAAGTATAGAAACGAGAAAAGGATAGAATACACTAAAGTTTTAAGTAGAGTAAATAAAATTATTGAGTGCATAAAGGATTAGCTTCAATGAAGCAAGTAATTAAGTCCATTATCTTACTATCTAAGTTGGAAGGAAGGTTTGCTTTACGAGTTATATAACAATATAACTCGTAATCATTAAGATCAACTATCTTTTCATACTCAATTAGTTCATTTAGGGAAAATTTATTAAGATACTTCAGTGCAAAATACCCTAAAAGTATGTCGGTTTCTTTGCACCCTCTATGCCAGCTTCTATACATCAGTTTTTTTCTTAATAAAGAGGTATCTGCCACTGTTACTAAACTTTTAATTTAAAGGTTAAATTAAACACTTGTCAAGCGAGGCGCATTTTAATATACTTAACATTTTGTTAACATCTAAAATACAGGTGGAATTAATTTCTAATCTTATCCATCAGCTTAGTAATGGAGCATATGATCTTTTATCATTTGCTTTAATCATCTCTGTTGTAGTATTTGTGCATGAATATGGGCACTATATTATTGCTAAAGCATGCAAAGTTAAAGTTGAGTCTTTTTCTATAGGGTTTGGTCCTGAAATTTTTGGTTTTTATGACAAGTCTGCAACTAGATGGAAATTAAGCACCATTCCACTAGGTGGTTATGTTAAAATGTTAGGAGACAGTAATGCAGCAAGCGTGCCAGCCAATCAACAAGAGTTGATTGAGGAAGGAAAGTTGTATTCACTTCATACAAAACCGCGATATAAAAAAGCAGCAATAGTTTTTGCAGGACCATTTGCAAACATGGTACTTGCTGTTATAGCTTTTACAATATTCTTTAGCACAGTAGGTTACTATCACACTTCACCAGTGATTGAAAATGTAATTGAGGGTAGCGTAGCAGAGCAAGCTGGCTTACTGCCAGGCGACATTATTACACAGATCAATGAGTATAAAATAAAATATTTTGAAGATATTTCGCGTGTGATGAGGTCAAGCCTTGAGGAGAAAATGGAAATTAAGTATAGTCGAAATAACGAGGAACACAGAATTACTTTGACTCCATCGATAATTAAAGACGCTTCCAACACTACAATAGGAAGAGTTATAGGAATTACTTCAGTCAACATGGCAGGATTAAAACAGTCATCTTTTCTTGGAGCTGTGAGCCTGTCAGTAAGTGAAACTTACTACACTATGTACTTAACAATCAAGGCTCTCTTTGAGATTATCGTTGGTAAGAGGAGTATAAATGAAATAGGTGGACCAATAAAAATTGCAAAATATTCAGGACAATCAGCTAAAAAGGGATTTAGCATGATTTTATATTTCATGGCGATCCTTTCAGCTACTTTGGCTGCAGTTAATTTGCTACCAATTCCTCTGCTGGATGGTGGACACTTATTTAACTATATTATAGAGGCAGTTATACGTAGAGATTTGGGTCCGAGATACCATAAATATTCAGCTACTTTTGGTGCTACCGTATTGTTCTTGCTGATGGCAATTGCGATCTCAAATGATATCAGACATCTTTTTTAAGATAAATATGAAGAAACTGTTTTATATATTAATAGTAATTTTTATCTCTGTTCCTACCATACTTGTTGCCTTAGAAAACGAGAAAAAAACGCAGATAAAGGATATTAAATACGTTGGTAATGAGCGAATTGGCAGTCAAACAATAAAATTCTATACAAAATTAGAACCTAGCAGTTATGTAAACAACGATGACATAGATTCAATTATAAAGAGTTTATACAAAACAAAGTTATTTGCTAATGTTAACGCTTACATCGATGATGAAAAAAACTTGATAATAAAAGTTCAAGAAAATCCACTAATTAACAAGATAATATTAAAAGGCAATAAACTATTTAAAAGCAAAGAACTGTTAAATAACGTGATTCAATCAAAACCCTTGACTATTTTTGCTGAAACAAAATTACAAAATGATTTACTGAATTTAATCACAACTTATAGAAACAACGGTAAGATCGGCGCTAAAATTGAATATGAGTTGAATAAGCTTGATGACAATAGGGTTAACTTAGTCTTTAAAATAAAAGAGGGTAAAACATCTAGAATTAAGGACATAAGATTTATAGGCAATAAAAACTTCTCAGAAAATGAGTTAGAACAAGCTATTAAAACGCAAAGTAATGATGTATTTAATAAGTTATTTAGAGCTATTTTTAAAGGTGGAAATCATTATTCACCACAGTACTTATTAATCAATGAAGAGTTGCTTGATTACTTCTATTCGTCGAAGGGATATATCAACAATAGTATTCAGCCAATTGCTGAAGTTGATAATAACAATCAAGTGGTGTTAACTTTTTTGATTGATGAAGGAGAGCAATATTTGTTTGGAAGCAATAAAATTGATGTTGAAGCTAAAATTCAGGACCCAAACCTAAAAGAAGAGATATTAGAACTAATAACTGAGGAAGGTAACAAAGTATTTGATAAGGTTAAAATTAGTAATACGGTAGAAAAAATAAACAAGTATTTAAATGAGAGAGGATATATATTTGCAAAAGTCAATCCAGAATATGCACAACGTGGCAATGTTGTGGATGTAACTTACAGGATGCTGCCAGGTAAAAAAATTTACATAAATCAAATTACAATAGACGGTAACGACCGTACTTTAGATAAAGTGATCAGAAGTAAGCTCAGTGTAGCAGAAGGTGACGCGTATAACACATCTGAGATTCAAAAATCGCATAGAAAATTGATTGGCAGTGATTTTTTTGAAGCAGTAAAAATAAATAGTTATGTAATTAATGATAATGTAGTGAATCTTAACTTAGATATTAAAGAAAAAAACACTACCTCGTTATATTTAGGAGGAGGTGTGTCTTTTCCTGGCGGAGCATTTTTTAAAACTGATTTTAAAGACCGTAATTTATTTGGTAGCGGAAAAGAGCTCTCCTTTGCCATTGAGAAAAGTCGATACGTATTTTCGACTGATTTAGAAGTCGTTGAAAATAATTTTAATGATTCCGATACATCATTAGGTGTAGGTATATTCTATGAAAAACAAGATAAGCCAAACACCACTTTTGATAGCTGTGACATGGGATTTTTTACAAAATTATCACATAAAGTCACAGAGAACTTAACTAATTCCCTCCGCTATTCTTATAAGTATAATCATATACACTTGGACAATAAGGGTGAAAAGGGCGGTGATATCCCTGAAATAATACGGGACCGAGAAGGTGAATATCACATTTCATCAGTAGGATATACATTAGCGTATAATAAATTAGATAGCCTATACGCCCCAAGAGATGGTTATTTATTGCGCTTAAGCCAGGACGTTTCAGGACTGGGAGGAAACGTAAATTTTCTCAAATCTGAGTTTTTGTCTTTTTATACACATCCTATATTGAGTAAGATTGATGACGATACAATACTGCGCTTTAAAATGGCAGCAGGTCATATTTTTTCTTATACCGATGAACCGCTAAATATTGGCCAGCATTTTTTTAAAGGTGGTAATGAGATTAGAGGGTTTGACCTCTCTGGTATTGGGCCAAGAGCAAAAGATAAAAGCTCATTAGGAGGTAAGACTTATTTTAACTTAACACAACAAGTGGATTTTCCATTACCGAAATTATATGATTATATTGGTGTCAAAGGCTCATTCTTTGTTGACTATGCAACGCTTTTTGGTTTAGACGATAAAGATGAGAAACACAAAGAAAAAGAACCATACAACGACAGTAAACTTATGAGAGTTTCACCAGGTTTTGGTTTTTCGATGCCTTCTCCTTTTGGTGGTACATTTAGATTAGACTTTGGCTTTCCTTTAGTTAAGGAACCTTATGATATAATACCATCATCGAATGTTAAATTTTCTATTGAAGTAGGGATTTAAATGAAATACACACAATTATTTGTATCAGTTATTGTCTTAGTTATTTCCTTGTTTGTGGGCTATAAGGTTGTAAAGCACCAACCTGAGGGTGCACTTAACATAAAAGTTGCGATTATTGATAGCGACAAAGTGATCAGTGAGTCTCTTGCTCTACAAAATATACAACAGCAAATAAAAGAACAAAGTTCTGGACTGCAGCAAGAGTTTGAAAGTGAGCTAGAAAAATTCAAGCCTTCAAAAGAGGAATTTGAACTTCTATCAGAAGAAGCAAAAAAGGAAAGAACAGAGCAATTTGACAAGCGCGCTTTAAGTGCTAGAGATAGTTACGCTAAAAAAATGTTATACTTAGAAAAAAGTTACAGAGATGCAGTAGATAGCATTTTTAACAAGATAAAAGAAATTGCTAAAGAAACCGCAGAAAAAAACAACATAAACTTGGTACTATTTATTTCAAAGAAAAATCAGGTTTTATACTTTATGGATGAGGCTGATTTAGATAAAGTTGATTTATCAGATACAGTATTAAAAAACATAAACAAAGAAATACAAGAATTCGCTTTGAAAGACGTCAACTAGGCTTACTTTAAGGATATTATGCCGTTTAATATCAGTGATATTATAAAAATATTACCACACTCTTATCCGTTTCTCTTAGTGGATAAAATAATAGAATGTGATCCAGGTAGAAGTATAAAGGCAATCAAAAATGTGACTTTCAATGAGCCGTTTTTTATTGGCCACTTTCCCGGCCATCCGATAATGCCAGGGGTTTTAATAATTGAATCTCTAGCTCAGGCATCTGCAATATGTGTTCTTGGTAAAGAAAGTCAAAGTACAATGGAAAATAAAGTTGTTTACCTTATATCTATTGAAAATGCAAAATTCAGAAAGCCAGTTACTCCAGGAGATACCCTGGTTCTTCAATCTAACATTAAAAATGCACGTTTGAGTGCATGCAAGTTTGAGTGTGTTGCATATGTAGACAAAGAGAAGGTTGCAGAAGCAACAATTTTAGCCATGTTGCAAAACAAATAAAATTTTCATCTGTAAAAAGCAATGTATGCGTTGTATAATATAGTAATGCATCTGAATTTTAACATCTCATTTCCCGATCTATATATTCGCGATGGATTAATAAAACTAGATGAGACATTTTTAGATTACGTCAAATCATACGATGAAAGTTTATTTTGTTCATTGATTGAAGCAAGAAAAAACGCTTCAGTGTCATTCCAGTGTAACCACATGTCATCCCAGTGCTTGACACTGGGATCTAAAACACAACCAATGTTAGCCCATCAAATGGCAGATAGCCAATTGATTATAGACCTTTCGTATTTACTTGATGAATTTATTGCCAAACTTTTCAGTGTTGAAGAGGAAATAGGGGAGCTAAAGAAAAAGCACAACGACTTTGCTGTAATATATAAATGCAAAAGGTTATTCGTTCAACGCTATGCATTGAAGAAATATACTGACATAGCAAACATAGACATTGATTGTGTCACTAGAAGATTAAGTCATTTTCTTACTTTACCAACAACAGAAAAAAATTTCGCCGAGCAAGTGATGTGTTGGTTTGAGGATAAAGAACATCACAAAGAGGAAATAGAACTTGCAGCACAGTATGCAGCATGGGGAGTGAAAAATAAACAGGGTATACTTTTTAGTACTCATAAAAAAATCGATTATGAAAATCTCGTATCATTCTCTAAAAAAGAAGTAGGCGGAGTTGAAGTTCTGTATTCAAGTAAAGTAAAAAGACGATATGGTTTTGACCTAACAAGTGAAAAGGTGAGTTTAGATAAGGCATTAGATAATGTTCACTACTGCATATTTTGTCATAAGCAAAATAAGGACAGCTGCTCAAAGGGGTTGCAGTCATCTGTTATCCGAGTGGCTGACACTGGGATCCAGAAAGAATGCGCAGATTCTAGCGCCACATTCTGTCAACTAAGCGAGATTTTTAAAAAATCTCCACTTAAAGTTGAACTGCACGGCTGCCCACTGGAGCAGAAAATATCAGAAATGAATCTGGTGAAAAGTGAAGGGTACAGCGTAGCCAGTCTTGCAATTGTGATGATAGATAATCCATTATGTGCAGCTACTGGACACAGAATATGCAATGATTGCATGAATTCGTGCATATATCAAAAACAAGAGCCTGTGAATGTGCCAATGGTTGAAACAAGAGTTTTGGATGATGTGCTCAGTTTACCATACGGATTTGAAATATATTCTCTGCTTAGTCGTTGGAATCCTTTAAATTTTCAGTGGCCGTTGCCGAAAGAAAACACTGAAAAAAATGTCCTGGTTGTAGGCCTTGGTCCTGCTGGTTTTAATTTAGCTCATCATTTGTTGAATGATGGACATAATGTTATCGCCATTGATGGATTAAAGATAGAGCCTCTGATTGATAATTTTCAGCCGATCAGAGATTTCAAGCATGAAAAATTGAGTAAGCGCACAGCCGGTGGGTTTGGTGGAGTAGCAGAATATGGCATTACTTCTCGGTGGAACAAGAATTACTTAAAGATTATTAGATTATTACTGGAAAGACGCAAAAATTTTGCATTTTATGGAGGCATTCGTTTTGGTGGCACAGTAACTGTTAGTGATGCGTTCAATTTTGGTTTCGACCACATAGCCCTAGCGCTTGGATCTGGTGAGCCACGAATAATCAAGATAAAAAATATGTTAGCACGTGGAGTGCGCATGGCATCTGATTTTCTAATGTCATTACAACTCAGTGGTGCTCTTAAATCTGACTCCATAGCAAATCTGCAAATTCGCATGCCAATAGTTGTTATAGGTGCGGGACTTACTGCAATTGATACTGCCACTGAAGCTTTAGCGTATTATCCGATTCAAGTAGAAAAATTTCTTCTTCGCTACGAGACATTGGTTGGTAAATATGGGAAAGACTACGTTGAAAAAGATTGGACAGAAGAAGAACGTGAAATTGTGAATGAGTTTATATTACACGCACAGTCGATCCAAAAAGAGAAAGAATTAGCAAAAAAAGAGAGCAGAGAAGCAAAAATATTGGAGTTAATGCAGAGTTTAGGGGGAGTGAAAGTTGTATATAGAAAAGAGCTAAAAAGTTCACCAAGTTACCGACTAAATAGCGAGGAGGTGCAAAACGCACTGTCAGAAGGGATTTACTTTATCGAAAACCTAGAGCCAGTTGAAATTGTGACGGATAAGTATAACCATGCTGAATCGATAAAACTGATAGACACAAAATCGGGCAAAAACAAGTGTATAAAAGCACGTTCTGTTCTTATAGCATTGGGTACTGAACCAAATACAGTTATTGCAACGGAAGATAGAAAGCACTTTAAATTAAGTAATGGATATTTCACTCACCTGAGCTCATCTGGGAAAGAAGTAGATCCAATATTCTCTCCTAAGACGCAAAATAAGGATAGAATATTAGTGTATAAGCAAGGCAGTAAAGCAATTAGTTTCTTCGGTGATCTTCATCCCTCATACAACGGCAGTGTCGTGAAAGCTATGGCAAGTGCTAAAAACGGCTACCCTATCATTTCACAGCTTTTGAGGGAAGTTAATGCCACCCCAGCTCAGGTTTCAGCGTCACACTCACAACTGTATGAATATTGTAATATAAGAGTAACTTTCACAAAAAGAGGTGTCACTCAAGTAGCTGACACTGGTATCCAGAAAAAGAATGCGTGGTCAAGCATTGAACGCTTGGCAAGTGAAGAATTCTTTAATAAGATCAAAGAACAGTTCACTGCAAAAGTCATAAAAGTTCAATATTTAACCGACAAAGTAGTAGAAATAATGATCAAAGCACCACTTGCTGCAAAAAATTTCAAGCCTGGGCAATTCTTTAGATTGCAAAGTTTTGAAACTAACAGCAGAAAAGCCACAAGCCTTGCTATGGAAGGTATAGCCGTAACTGGCACTGAAGTAGACAAAAAAAAAGGAATTATTTCCACCATTGTGCTTGAAACCGGTGGTTCCACTAATTTGTGTAAGTACTTCAAAGAAGGTGAACAAATAGTTCTTATGGGCCCAACTGGGCACCCCACTGAGGCTTATTAAGTCTATCTTATACCAAATCCCGATAGTAATAGGATAAATTAAAGATACCCTCTTGTTTTTTAACACAGTTAACCTCTTGACTTTATCTGGTTAATATCCCAAATTGTAAAAAACAGAAAGTTCTATGGTAACAAGTCTACTGCAAGGCAGAAAGGGATTAATAACTGGAATAACAAACAAGAGGTCGATAGCGTATGGCATAGCAAAAACTCTCTCAGAGTACGGAGCAGAACTTGCAGTCACTTACCAGAATGAAATGGTAAAGGAGAGATTATCATCGATAGCAGCTGAGCTAAATGTAGAGTTAGTACTAAATTGTGATGTTGCAAATGAAGAAACCATAGATGAAGTTTTTAAGATAATAGAAAAAAAATGGGGGACTCTTGATTTTTTAGTACACGCAATCGCATTCTCTGACAAGAATGAACTCGTTGGTAAATATGTTAATACATCACTGAGCAACTTCCTCAACGCAATGCATATATCATGCTATTCTTTTACTGCTCTAGCGCAAAGAGCTGAAAAGATAATGCCAAACGGTGGTAGTTTACTCACTTTATCTTACTATGGTGCTGAAAAAGTTATGCCAAACTATAATGTTATGGGCCTATGTAAAGCAGCACTCGAAGCAAGTGTAAGGTATATAGCATGCGACCTTGGACAGCAAGACATCAGAGTAAATGCCATTTCTGCTGGTCCAATTAGAACTTTAGCATCTTCTGGAATAAGCAATTTTCACTTCATATCAGAATGGAACAGAAATAATTCTCCACTAAGGCGCAACACTGCAATAGAAGACGTTGGAAAAGCAGCGCTGTATTTGTTGAGTGACTTAAGTAGCGGCACCACTGGGGAAGTTTTACATGTTGATTCAGGATATAACGTAGTAGGGATGAAAGCAATTGATTCTAATATAGTTCAAAGTTGAGTGTGAGAAAAAACCTTTCTAAAACTGGTAATATGATTTATAGTCGGTAATGCAGTGTTTAAATGCTTTATGCTCAAGAAATTAGCTTGGTATTGGTCCTTTATAGAGTTAATTAAAGGGTTTATTATTACACTTAGGTATACGTTTAAACCAAAGGTGACGCTTAGGTACCCTATGGAGAAGGGACCTCTAAGTTCAAGATTCCGCGGTGAGCATGCGTTGCGTAGATATTCAAACGGTGAAGAACGATGCATAGCTTGTAAATTATGTGAAGTTGTCTGCCCTGCTCAGGCGATAGTTATTGAAGCAGAGGAAAGAGAAGATGGTAGTTGTCGCACTACGCGTTATGATATTGACATGACGAAGTGCATATATTGCGGGCTTTGCCAGGAGGCATGTCCAGTCGATGCAATTGTCGAGGGCCCTAATTTTGAGTTTGCAACAGAAACTAGGGAGGAGCTAATGTACAACAAAGAAAAGTTATTGCGTAATGGTGACATTTGGGAAGAAGCAATTGCACTCAGATTGAAAAAGAATAGACCGTATTACTAATGTTAAAAGTTTAAACCTCTGTCATTTCGGTATCCTTTCGTGTCATCCCAGTACTCGATACTGGGATCTAGGATACTACTTTAGTAGTAAATATTTAAGAAATTTACTAAGCAGAAAAAAGGCAAAAAACCCGAGTAGCTAGTTATTCACTATCTATCTTATAACATTGGCGTTTTTGATGTCTTAAACGACTTATAAGCGCGTTTGAGCTTGTATAGGTAAAAAACCAAAAGTTTTAAAAGACATGAGGTGCACATAGTGCGAAAAATTAAACATGAGATGCCAAATATGCTAAGTTTTTTTTGTCATTTAATCTGCACAGACTGAAGATAAATAATAGCTTAAGTACTATGATAAGGGAACTGGCGAAGGTTGTCAAGTAGTTTTTTTTGTTTCATTCAACGCGCTGCCAAAAATTATGCAAAAAGTCTATTTTGTAATTGTAATTTTATGATGATTTTAATACTTAATACAAATATTCTAAAAGTTATATAAGAATTAATTAATATATAATGTATCTCAGATATAATGTTGTACAAAAGTATTCATATTCAATAAAATATTTACATGAAAAGCTTGCTTATAGAGAGGAATAGGACGGTAATATTGTTGCTTATAGTGATTTTTATTTTTGGTTTATACGCCTATATAAAAATGCCAAGGGAAAGCAACCCAGATATACAAATTCCTGTAATCAGCGTGTTTGTTGGACTTCCTGGAATTTCTGTTGAAGATAGTGAGAAGTTATTAGCTGTTCCGATAGAAAATGAACTGAGGTTCATAGAAGGAGTTAAGGAGCTAAAGGCCCTAGCAACTAATGGTGGCGCTCATGTAATACTTGGATTCGGTACAGAGTATAGTAACAAGGAAGTGCTCGATAACGTCCGTTCAAAGCTTTCTAATATAAAATCGAAGTTGCCTGCTGAAGCAGAGTCTCCGGTAATCAGCGAAATAAACTTAAGCTTATTGCCTATATTAAATGTTGGATTGGGCGGTCCTCTACCAGAAATGGCTTTGACCGATATAGCGCTAAGTTAAAAAAAGGAATAGAGTCTCTGCCCAACGTCCTTAAGGTTGAAGTGGCAGGCGTGCGTAAGGAAACGATAGAAGTGATAATTGAGCCTACAATACTAACAAAATACAACATTCAATCAGATGAAATATTTCATGCTATATCGAGCAATAACAGATTAGTAGGAGCCGGATCGCTTGATAACGACACAGGCAAATATTCAGTTAAAGTGTTAGGATTGTTAAAAGATATAGAAGATATTATGAATATTCCTGTTAGGTCTCAAGGCGATGCAGTCTTGAGAATAAAGGATGTGGCAAAGGTGTATCCTAGATTTGAAGATTATGAAGGATTTGCTCGCATCAATGGACTGTCTAGTGTTGTGTTAGAAATTTCAAAACGTAATGGAAAGAACATAATAGATACAGTAAGTCAAGTGAAATACCTAATAGATAAGGCAAAAGACCAATTACCTAAAAATCTAAAAGTGGTCTATTTAAACGACCAGTCAAAAAATGTCCGTAATGTGCTTGATGAACTAGAGAACGGCATAATATTTGCTGTGTTGTTAATATTAATCATAATGATACTCTCTATGGGTACAAGGACGGCCATTCTTGTAGCACTTTCGATACCTGGCTCCTTTCTTGTTGGAATAATAGCCCTTTACTTCATGGGTATAACCTTAAACATTGTTGTACTCTTCAGTTTAATTATGGCAGTTGGCATGTTGGTTGATGACGCAATCGTAGTTAGTGAATATGCTGATAGAAAGATGATTTGTGGAATGGACAAGGTAGAAGCCTTTCACACTTCAGTTTGTAATATGTTTTCTCCAGTTCTATCATCGACATTAACTAAATTGGCAGTGTTTTTCCCTCTGTTATTTTGGCCTGATATAATTGGTAAGTTTATGCAGTATATACCAATCACAATAATTTTAACTTTGACCGGTTCGCTCATTATGGCCTTGGTTTTCATACCAACACTCGGTGCAATGTTTGGTAAGCCTTCGGTAACTTCGAAAGAAGAAAATGAAAAATGAGTGCAATAGAAAGTGGTGAGATAAAGAACACTTGGCCTATAATAAGAGCTTACGCATGTACACTGGAGAAAGTTTTAGATCATCCTAAAAAATTTGCGTGTGCTACTATATTAGTTTTATTCTCGTTTAGTATATTATATTTCACCTTTGGCCCTGGAGTAAAGTTTTTCCAGAAAGTGGATTCAGATAATATTCTAATTAGAGTTAAAGCAAAGGAAAGTTTATCAGCCAAGGAACGAGATCTGATACTAAAAGAAGTAGAAGAGCGTATCTCAGGCATCAAAAAAGAAATTCATGCTTCTTATGCTAAATCAGGAACATTCTCAGATAACGTTATTGCCGAAATCCAACTAGAACTTGTGGATTGGCGCTTTAGGCGCAAATCCAGGCATATATTAAATGATATAAGAAGTAGTGTGCAGTGCATAAAAGGAGTAATAGTTGATATTCAAGAGGAAAATTCAGGACCGTCAGCTAATAAGCCAATACAAATTAATCTCAGCGTGGATGAATCTAGCCTAGATTTAGCGGCAGAGCAAATTCTAAAAATTATGGATCAACCTTCATCAGGGTTTATAAATGTTCAAGACAGTAGGTCAACACCTGAAATAGAGTGGAATATGAATATTGATAAAAGTAAGGCTGCAAGCTCTGGAGTAAGTGTTGCAACCATTGACGATTTTATAAAAATGGTCACAAGTAGAGTATTAATCGGAAAATACAGATCAAATAATCTGGACCAAGAAATAGATATTATACTCCGTTTTCCTGAACGAGATCGTAACATGAAGACAATAGAGAACCTTTTTATTAATACAGTTAATGGTCCGTATCCTATGAGCAATATAGTAAAATACGCTCCCGAAAAAAAGATAAACAAACTAAGTAGGATTAACGGATCACGTACAGTAACAATCTCTGCTGATGTTGATCACGGCTATCTGGCTGATGAAAGAGTTAAATTCATTCAAAACTCGATTGTTCAGAATTGGGATAAAAGAGTACAAATTGACTTTAAAGGAGATAAAGAAGATCAACAAAAATCAGAAGCCTTTTTGTTGAAGGCTTTTATATTGGCAATCACATTAATGATCTTGGTATTAGTGACACAATTCAATAGTGTATACCACACATTCATTGTAATGACGGCAGTATTTTTATCTACCACATGTGTATTTTTTGTTTTCTTTCTTGTCCATAAAGTTTTTGTAGTTGTTATGTGTGGGGTAGGAATAATTGCTTTAGCAGGAATTATAGTAAATAATAATATATTATTACTTGACGCTTTTCATCACCAAGTTGAAGTATACAAAGATGACATTAAGCCATGTGTAATAAATGCTTCGATTTCTCGCATCAGGCCAATATTGCTTGCTGTTGCAACCACAGTCCTTGGCTTAATACCGATGATTACTAAGCTAAATATCAATTTTTTGACGTTACAAATCACATATGACGCTCCATCAAGCCAGTGGTGGGTTGACATTTTAATCACCATAGCATGTGGAATGTTAGCTGCGACGGTTCTAACCTTATTTTTTACTCCTGCGTTGCTTATGATGCAAAGACATGAAAAAACTTGACTTAAATTAGTAATTATTTAATACTAAAAATAGTGTTCTTTGCCCGTTGAAGTTATAGTTATAACTAATTGTATAGGATTTATTTGTATGATTGCTAACCGAAAAAGCAGTGTTAAACAGAAAAGTGATAAAAATAACTTAGTTGGAAGTATTGACATAATAAAAACAGCAGGAGAGCTTTCACTTCAAAAAGGTCTAGATTTTGACGTGGTAATGAAGGCATTAGAAAGTGCAATAGAAGCAGTGGCTCTTCAAAAATATGATAGTAAAAGTAAGATTACAGTCAACATAGATAGAAACACAGGCAAAGTTACTGCATATAGAGAATTAAGGGTTATCAGTGATGAACCAAACGAAGAAGAGGATGTTGGATGTGAATCAATTACTCTCACGCAAGCTAAGTTAATAAGAGAAGATGCAAAAATTGGAGATACTGTTAATGAATTGCTTTCTCTCAGCACTGATCTTGCTTCAGCAAGAATTGCCCAGCAAAGAATTGCTCAGGTAATTAAATATGAAGAATCGAAAAAGCAATATGAGGAATTTAAGGATAAAGTAGGAGAAATAAGATATGGTATTGTTAAACAAGTGGAGTACTCAGACCTGATCGTAGATATAAATGGCGCTATGGCATACCTTCCATTGCGAAATTTAATCGGTGGTGAATCATTTCGCGAAGGCGATAAGATTAAAGCTTACATACAAACTGTCAAGCGTTCTGATGATGGACGTCAAATTATTCTTTCTAGGGCCCATGAAGGCTTTTTGGAGGCGCTATTAAATCAAGAGATACCGGAAATTGCTGACGGGTTAGTAACAATTAAAGGTATAGCTAGAGATGCTGGTTCAAGGTCTAAAGTTGCTGTTTTCTCTCCTGATAAAAACATCGACCCAGTAGGTGCTTGTGTTGGAGTTAAGGGGGATAGAATAAAAACCATCATACATGAATTAAATGGAGAAAAAATTGATGTCATACATTACTCTTCAGACCTGGGCCAATTTTTTATCAAAGCAATTACTCCTGCAGAAGTATCGAAGGTTATTATTGATGAAAATGAAAACTGCGTAGAATTAATAGTTGCTGAAGATCAATTAAGCTTAGCTATAGGAAAAAAAGGTCAAAATGTAAGATTAGCCTCAGAGCTTGTTGGATGGAAAATTGAGATACTAAGCAATCAACAAGAATCAGAAAGGCGGAGTCGGGAACTCAGTCAATGTTCAGCTTTATTAGCTGAAGCTCTAAATTTAGAGGAGATTATGGGGCAGTTATTAGTCACAGAGGGTTTTTCAAGTGTAGAGGATATATCCAATGCTTCAATCAAAGAGCTTGCTTCGATAGAAGGCTTTAACGAAGATATTGCAAGCGAATTGCATAACAGAGCAAATAAATATCTAAAAGCAGAAAATGACAAAAAAATAGAAGAGTTAAGAAGTTTAGGTATGGAAGATGATGTAATCAATTTGCCTTTATCAATAGACGATAAAATTGCTCTTAGTAAAGATGGTATTAAAACTCTACGAGATGTAGCAGACTTGTCAAACTATGAGTTTTATGGTATACTCTCTTCTTCAGCGAGTGGTAAAGAGGGCTTAAAAGACACAATAGACTCAATAATCACGGAAGCTCGTAAGAAGCTTGGTGTAATATAGCAAAATGTATGAATAACGAAGATATCAGTAGTAAAAAACTAACCCTTCAAGGTTTTAACAAACTCAAGTTGGGTCTTGATTTGAACTTTTCAGCGAGTCCAAGTAGGGGAGCTACAATAGTAAAAAAAAGAAGAAGAAAACCTCATGAGCCAGAAGAACAAGATGGAAGTAAATTAGGTTCCTTGACAGAAAAAGAGCAAATCTTCCGCATTAATGCTGTACAGAATGCCGCTTTGTTAAAAGAAAAGAATCTAAAAGAAGAAAAAGAAGCAGTAGTAAAAGAAGACAATGATGAAAAGGTTGATGATAAAGATGATGCTTTGGATGTTTCGTTTAAAGAAATCGAAGAAAAAGCTTCAAGTGGTGTTAGCTCAGTTAAGGCAATGGAGAGTGGAATTGACGATGAAGATGATGATAAAAAACCTTTAAAGGCTAATAAAGATATATATTCTAAGCACTCCAAGCTGATAATCGCGCAATCAATAGATGACAAAATTGAACAATCTCCTGCATTTAAGCAAAGATTTGGTATAAGAAATAAAAAATCAAAATTCACCAAAGGTAAAAACATATCAAGAGAAGTTATTATACCAGATGAAATTACAATCAGAGAATTATCCGTTCGTATGGCAGAGGACAGCAAAGATGTGTTAAGAATATTGAAAGAAGAAGCTGGTGAGAGTTGCAGAGTGGATGATTTAGTTGACACGGATATAGCATGTGAAATAGTGGAAAAATTTAATCATACAGCTAAACGAGTGAGTGATGCTAACAAGGAAAAGGATTTACTTTTCATAGAGAACAGGGAAAGCTTGCCTAAAAAACCTAAGCCGCCAGTTGTCACTTTTATGGGACATGTTGATCATGGTAAAACCTCATTGCTCGATGCATTTCGTGAATCTAATGTTGCAGAAAGAGAGTCAGGTGGAATAACTCAACATATAGGTGCTTATCAGGTAGTTACAAAAAATAAGCAAGGAATTACTTTCATTGACACACCAGGACATGAGGCATTTACTGCAATGCGTGCATGTGGCGCCAACATCACTAATATAGTTGTAATAGTGATTGCGGCTGATGACGGAGTGATGAAACAAACGATTGAAGCAATAAATCATGCGAAGGCAGCAAATGTTTCTATTATAGTTGCTATTAATAAAATCGATAAATCGCAATCTGGTGATATAGAAAGGGTAATTAGTAGTTTACCTCAATATGACCTCATTCCTGAAGAACTTGGTGGTGATGTTATGGTTGTGCCAGTATCAGCAAAAAAGAAAATCAACTTAGAAAAACTAGAAGAAGCGATTTTGTTAATTGCTGATCTAATGAAGCTTGAAGCGATAGAGGATTGTCGAGCATTTGGGTGGGTGATAGAATCTAAAATAGATAAAGCCAAGGGAATATCAGCTACGTTGATAGTTGAGGAAGGAACGTTGAAGGTTGGTGATATGTTGGTGGTTGGTACGATATATGGAAAAGTACGTAGTATGGTTAATCACCTTGGTCAAAGGGAAAAGATGGCTCCACCTTCCACTCCAATTGAGATCACTGGTCTAAACGGTGTGCCAGATGCTGGAGATAAATTTGTTGTTGTAAGTTCCGAAAAGCAGGCACGTGAAATCGTTGAATATAGATTAGAGCTGGTCAAGAGAAAGGAGGAGGATTCAATCAATAGTGATTTAGACATATTCAGTCGTAACGACAGTGAAACAGAAGAGTTACCTGTAGTTTTGAAGTGTGATGTAACTGGTTCTGTTGAAGCAATATCAAGTTCAATTGATAAACTTGGTAAAGATCAAGTGAAATTAAATATCCTACACAAGGCGGTGGGGGGAATAACAGACTCAGATGTACTGCTTGCAGAAGCGTCGAGAGCAGTAATTTTGGCGTTTAATGTCAAAGTGGATTCAAAAATAAGGGATTTGGCAAAACAAAAAGGTGTAGAAATACGTACTTATAACGTAATATACGAACTTATTGACAGTATGAAAATGTGCTTGACTAAAATGTTAAAGCCTATAACACGAGAAGTGCGTATTGGCTCTGCATCTGTGAGACAGGTATTTAATGTATCTAAAGCTGGTAATATTATTGGATGTCATGTAAGTGATGGAGTCGTGAAAAAAGATTATTTAATTAAGGTAATGCGCAACAATAAATTAATATATGAAGGAAAATTGAAAGCTTTGCGTAGATTTAAGGATGATGTTAAGGAAGTAGGCACAAACTTTGAATGTGGAATGTCTCTAGATGGTGATGCCGATATTAAGGTTGGGGATATTCTGGAAGTTTATCAATTAGTGCAGGAAGAAAGGGTGCTATAGTATGAAAAAAGAAATCAGGAGCCTAAAAATAGCGTCTGTACTACATAGAGCAATATCCAAAGTCTTAATGGAAGGTAAGGTATTCAATAAAAATGTAGTGATATCTGAGGTAAAGTTAAGTAAAGACTTAAAAAAAGCAGATGTATATGTAGTGCTATCTTCATTAAGCGAAAAAGATTGTGACATTAGCACTATTATTGACGAAATCAACCAATCTGCATGGTTGATACGCAAATCAATATTGTATTATGTTGATTTGCGATTTGTACCCAAGTTAGTTTTCAAAACTGATTTAGCATTCGATAATTTTGTTAATATAAGCAAAATACTAAGTAGTCACACTTAATAATGCATTTCAATCATTACCTTTCACTGATGAGGTTCCACAGTTTAACAGGTTTATGGCTTGTATTATTCCCTAGTTTGAGCGGTATTCTTTTAGCCTCAACTCCTCTATCGTATCAGGCTCTTTTTCTCCTTGTTTTGTTTACTATAGGTGCATTTTTAATGAGACCTGTAGGGTGCATAATCAATGATATCTTTGATAGAGAGATAGATGCGCATGTTGAACGAACAAAATATAGGCCACTTGCAAGTGGTGCATTAAACATAAAGCAGGCTTTGGTTTTACTCTCACTGCTACTATCTATCGCCTTGGTAATTTTATTATTAACTAATAAAGCCACACTCATACTTGGAATAATTTCAATGTGCATGATAGTTATCTACCCCTTGCTAAAGCGTTACGTTTGGTGGCCACAATTGTTCTTAGGGTTTACCTTTAATATGGGATCGCTCATGGGCTCAGCAGCAATAAAGAACCAAATTAGTATAGGACCTATACTTTTTTATGTAGGATGCATTTTTTGGACACTGAGTTACGACATCATATACGCTCATCAAGATAAAAAAGATGATGAAAAACTCGGAATGAAATCTATTGCATTATATTTTGGTGATACAACAAAATCTTGGCTAAAAATGTTTCATTTAATATCTCTTATGATGTGGCTATATGCCGGTATTTTATCATCATTGAATAACATTTTCTATATCGCTTTACTTGCTGTAGGGGTCATGTTTCATTACCAGTATAAAAATCTCAACCTCGACGACTCCAGTCAATGCATGTCCACATTTAAAAATAACTCCTATGTAGGACTACTGCTTTTTCTCGGAATTCTTTTAGATAGAGTTATAAACTGAAATACTACTAGTTAAAAAAGGCTGCCCCAAAGGAGTTTAGATACACCGGGGAAGGCTTTGTTGGAGCTATCTATAGAAAAATCTATAGCTTGCCAACATTAGACATACCGCGCACTACAATACTTTCTTCAAAAATATACATGTTGCTCCACCAATATACTCTGGTCGTACAAGATCGCACTCATACCAAAGTTTTTCATAGAATGCTCTTGCCCTCTGAAAATTCATGGTTGCAACAGTTGCTATTTTACAGTGCATTTCTAGACCATAATCATGAACTTTTTCCATTAACTGTTTTCCCATACCTTTTTTCCTATGATCGTGATGCACCCAAAGCAGATCAGTGTAAATTGAACCATAGATAATAAAACCGCTACAACCTGCAATAATTTGTCTAGCATCATCGTGAATAAAAAAAGCAAATGGATTACATGTACTTTTATCAGCGTTTTCTTTGTTGATCTTTTTGAACAGGAATTCAATATCTCTATTGCTTGGGGATGTAGTATGCTAGATTTTCATCTTTAACTTCTCCATTCAAAACACTCAAATTGATCAAACGTATGAAACCCCAAGCGCTCATAGATTCGATATCCTGAATCACTTGACGCAGAAAGAGTTGCATATCTTACACCGATTTCTCTAGCAATATCCATAAGATGAGTGATCATTTGGGTGCCATACCCAAGCCACCTTTATTTTCTTCTGTTATCAAGCTAAAAATGCCAGCTGTGTCGCTGTGGATAAAAAGAATAGCAATTACAACGGGAATATTATCTTCATACCCAACGAACAATTTTTCTTGTTGATTTAGGAGTGGTTCTGCAAGTTTTTCATAAAAGTTACGTGCCGTTGCATCATATGTTTCAAGAACTTTGATAAAATGTTCAAGTTGATCTTGGTTCAATACTTGCTCTATTCTGACAAGTTGGTTGTTGCTGCTTTCAAAATTAGTTAGATCACACAACATAGCACGCTCTTCAGTTTCGGTAATAAAGCCATGCTCCAGCAATTTTCTGCTTAACACTTTTGACTCAGTCGATGGGCTAATCCACCACGCGAAAGGCTGACCTTTAAATTCGTTTACAATACTTTGAACCTTTTCTGCGTGGCAGTTGCCGCAAACGATGTTAAACATTGAAGATCCAAGTCCACAGTTAATTATCGTAAGAGTATGATCTGTTTTTACACTAAAACCTGCAGCTTCAGGTAGGTATTTGAAGTGACCAAAGGTATTTTGCTTAATTTTCTCCAGCATATTTTTCTATATGATTACGAAGCTGTATTCGTGTTTGAATTTATTACGAGTTCCACCGAAGCCTGCTACTATAGTTAGTATACAACATTTTCCTGAATTTTTCAATAAAGAAAGTGATTTACATAAAGCCGTCTAAGTTAGACAATGACGCAGAAAAAGTAGTTGTAGTAGGGTCTAATACCGCGCACTAATTTCTCTCTTGATCTTATACAAATTAATCAGGTGAAGTGAGTAGAGTATCCATACTACTAAAAAAAATGTGGCACAAAATATAAACATTGCAATTAATGGCAGTAGCAGAGAACTTTCTATTGCTATTCCACCTTTTCTGAGAATACTTGCTGGCTGGTGGAGAGTAGCCCACAAGTTCACGGAAAATTTTACTATGGGGATATTTACGGCACTAAAGATGGCAAACACCGCTGCTGATTTTTTAGCTCTTTCTTCATTATCAAAAGCGCTCCACAGCGAGAGGTATCCAACATATAGGAAAAATAAGATCAACATTGAAGTGAGCCTTGCATCCCATACCCACCAAGTGCCCCAGGTTCCTTTTCCCCAAATGCTACCTGTGATTAAGCATATTGCAGAAAAGATTGTTCCCGTAGGAGCGGCTGCGTGAGCCAGAACGCTAGCAATGCTGTTATTCCACATTAAGGAGATGAAACTGAGCGCTGCAATTAACCCATATATTACGAGAGAAAGCCATGCAGAAGGCACGTGAAAATACATAATTCGTACAATTTCTCCTTGTTTATAATCTTCTGGAGAGAAGAATAAAGCTAGAAATACTCCAACTAAAAAACATGCAAAACACGCAGCCCCAAGCCAAGGCAAAGCTTTTTTGGAAAAATAAGAAAGATGTGTAGGTTTTAGTAAAAACATTTGTTTCAACAATAACTGTGTTAAGAATTTATCAGTTAGTTTAAGCTTTATCAACAGGATAGTGCCTATGTTTACATAGACCAGCAAATTAGCGCAATTTCAGTGACAACTGCATTGTATGTAGCTTTCCCATAATTCCTCCTTTGATGGTATTTTTTTCTCGTATTTTATCATACCATCACACTTGTATCTTTCATTATGTAAGATATTAGAGCTAAAATAGCTTATAGGAAGGGTGAAGCCGTCATCACGCTGATGCCAATAAGGCCGCGCTCTAGAGATTTTGCTCCCCTTCCAACATAGTTGAAAGACTGCTTTGGAATTATATCCCGTATTTACAAGGTTGGTCTAAACTCTCAATCTATTATAGCTACGGAGGTGGTTTTATGCAAGCAAACGCTGTTTTAGGTGTAAACATTTCTAAACAAAAATTTGATGCTCATTTGTCGGTAGGCAACAAAGAACGACATAAAATTTTTTGCAACAACAAGGAGGGTTTGAAAAGCTTGTAGTTTGATCATGGAGCAGCATCTATGTCTCGAAGCAACTGGTTGTTATAGTGAAGATCTGGTTACTTTTATGCATAATCTGGGACATAATGTAAGTGTGGTGAACCCAGACCAAATGAAGGCTTTTGGTAAAAGTGAGCTGCTGAGAAACAAAACAGACAAGTTGGACGCTGCTATGATTGCTAGGCTCTGTGGACAAAAAATATAAAGAGGGAAAAAAGTGGTAGTTTAACCAAGTGAATATAAAAATGGAGAAACCACTTAATGGAATATTCTATAAAAGAAGGAATTTGGAAACAAATTTTAGAGTTCATAAAAAGTATAAAAGGAATGCATAGCAAAGACGAAAAACGTTTAAGAGTATTCATAGAAGCAATATGATATATAGCGTGAAGTGGTTGTCAGTGGCGACTTTTGCCGAAGATTTATGGTAATTACAGAAATATACATAAGCGATTTAAAAGATGGTGTGAAAAAACGTTTGGGCAACGAATATACCAAACAAGAACCAGATTTAGAAGTTGCCATAATCAACGGTACGATTATCCGAGCTCATCCATGTTCAGCTGGTTATAAAAAGCACTTCCAGGGTCAAGAGGCTTTAGGACGCAATAAAGGAGGTTTTACAACTAAAATTCATACTCTTGTTGATGCGCTTGGAAACCCGCTAAAATTTATACTTACACATGGTCAAAGGAATGAAATCACGCAAGCACGGGCATTAACTGACAATATCTACAACCCCACTGTAGTGGCCGATAAGGGCTACGATAGCAATGCTTTTATTGCAAATCTTGAAAGCAAGGGGTGCACAGTAGTTATTCCTCCGAGACGAAACCGAAAAGTGCGGAGACATTACGATGAGCATATTTATAAAGAACGTCATTTAATAGAGTGCTTCTTC
>NZ_JBFTEN010000038.1:0-3680 GCF_041154185.1 Wolbachia endosymbiont of Tettigetta isshikii
TGTCGAAGCATGAATACTTATTAATCCTATTTTATTAGTACACTTTATTCTAAGAGTACAGAATCAGCTGAATCCAAACAGAATTATCTATCAGATTTTCTTATAACAGGATTTATATGTATAAACAAACCATACAATTAATTGTATCACAATCTATTCTCTATATGAAAGGATAAGAGATAATTGTTTAGGTAAAAATTATAATTAAATTTACATTCATGTACGCTATTACGCGGTAGTCCGCTGATTCCTAAAATCAGGAATAATCATAATTTAAACCTACCTCTTAAATTATTTTCTAAATTACACTAGATACATCTTCTCTTCTTAAAAGTATTCTGGTAAAGGGGAGTGATATTATAAACTGATAATTATAAACCCATAATACTAATTATTGTATATTAACAACTGATATTTTAGTCTGATTATTGTTGCAAGTTTGGGTGTAGCGGTGTAGCGACTTTATTGAGATAATAATTTTTATATGTATTATATAGGAAAACCTATAAATTGACAAATTGGTTTGCAAAAGTCAGCTACTCCAGTTATGAAACAAACAATACAACTAATGCATTTTACCAACATATTATTATTACCTATAGTTGGGGCGATACCTATAATAATAATTTATTTATGTATAAAGTATAGTGATAATAATTCTTGTAATAAAATTCAACAAATCAATAGTAATATTGCACTAGAAATTATATGAACATCAATACCGATAGCTATTTTAACAAGTATATGTGTGCCTTCTTTTAAAAATTTAAAATATCAAATAATGCAAAAAAGATCTTCATATATTACTATTAAAATAACTGCTCATCAATGATATTGAAATTATGAATATCTTATTAAGAAAAAATTTTGCTTTAATTCCAATATATTAAAATCTGATGCTCAAAGAGCTAAATTTAAAAAATATAGTACTGAAATTTATCCTGAATTATTGGCAACAGATTATGAATTGATAATACCAGCAAAAAGAGTTGTAAGATTATTAATTATATCAGCTGATGTTATTCATGCATTCACTGTTCCCTCATTTGGAGTCAAAGTAGACGCTATTCCTGGTAAAATTAACGATGCTTGAGTAAAAGTTGATAATCCTGGAATATATTACGGACAATGTTCTGAGTTTTGTGGTAAGGATCATGCGTTTATGCCAATAGCGGTTAGGGTTGTTTCTCAAGAAATGTTTGAAAATTGAATTAAAACAGCATCTATCAATATAGATAATGCATTTAGTGCTTTAAGTGTTTTAAAACATATAAAAAATAAATAAATTTACTTAAATGTTTAATAACATGTGAAATAAGATAGAGTATATTATTATATCAAATATAATAAAATCGTGAGATTTTGTTAATATAGTTATTAAAGAAAGTTCGAATTCTTTTAATAAGATAATAAACTGAAATTATAAAAGCATAGGTAAAGCCAATATTTGGTTTGCAATAATATCTGGAATAATAGGTGCTATAATTTCAATCTTTATAAGAGCAGAATTACATCGTCCTGGTATTCAAGTTTTTGATAAAATTGCAAAAATTATATATAAAAAAGGCGATTTAGTAGATAAAGCGAAACATTTATATAACACATCAATGACAGTACATGGTATAATTATGATATTTTATATGTTAATGCCTATGCTTATAAATGGTTTTGGCAACTTATTAATACCCGAATTAGTGGGTTCTAGAAAATTAGCAGTGCCAAAGGCAGGTGTAATATCATTTTTAATTTTAATATTGTCTTTTGTATTCGCATTGATGTCACTAATAGTAAAAGGAAATGTGAACGATTATGGTGCAGCAACTGGTTGAACTTTATATCCCCCATTATCCAATTCTAATTATCATAATGGAAAATCTGTAAATTTTATAATTATTGCAATGCTTTTGGCTTGTGTTTCGTCTATGATTACAGCAATTAATTTTATATCAACAATAATATGTAAAAGAACTGAAAAATTAGGTATGATTGAATTGTCGTTATTTGTTTGGGCTGAATTAATATCAGCAATTCTTATAGTAATCATTATTCCAGTATTAATAAGCGCTCTTACTATGTTATTGTCTGATAGAATGTTAAAAACAGTATTTTATGAGCCAAAAGCTGGTAGTGATCCCACATTATTTCAACATTTATTTTGGTTTTTTGGACATCCTGAAGTGTATGTATTAATATTACCAGCATTTGGAATAATTAGCGAAATAATATCAAAATTTTCTAAAAAACCTGTATTTGGAAAAATAGGTATGATTATTGCAATGGTTATAATAGCTATAATAGGAATTGTAGTATGAGCACACCATATGTACACCGTAGGACTATCATTTAAATCTCTCAAATATTTTGTAATTGCTACTATGGCTGTTGCAGTACCAACAGGAATTAAAGTATTTTCATGGTTATGTACTATGTGAAGAGGTAAAATATCTTTAAAATCTCCTATGATTTGAGCGCTAGGATTTATAATGTTGTTCGTTGCAGGTGGTGTAACAGGCATACAATTAGCAAATGCAAGTTTAAATAGAATATTACATGATACTTATTATGTTGTAGCACATTTCCATTATGTATTATCCATTGCAGCTTTGTTTGCTTCTATGTCAGCTTGATATTATTGGTTTGCTAAAATTTTCGGAAGAACATATAATGAAAAACTATGTATTTTACATGCTATTATTACATTTGTAGCAACTAATATTACATTTTTACCTCAACATTTCTTAGGATTAGCGGGAATGCCTAGAAGATGCATAGATTATATAAAACCATATCATGGGTGAAACCAAATATCATCTTATGGGTCATACTTAGGAATAGCAAGTATTATATTATTTTTCTATATTATAGTAGAATCGAAATATAAAAATCGTTTATGTCCTAGAGATCCATGGATAGTAGTATAACTGTTAGTCAAATTTTTGAAATTTGTACATCAATTTTCATATTTATACTATTTGTATGTTATTTATTTATTAAATTTTATAAAATAACATGTAAAAAATTAGGTATAGCAGGAAATGTAAAAAAATCAACTCATTTTAATAAAAAAATATTTTATAATCCCATCAAAATTACATTCATAACACAAACTAGCAAAACATTACCATGGATTTTTAAGTGTAATGTTGAATATATCAAAGCCCTACCAGGAGAAATAATTAAAATTAATTATAAAGCTAAGAACACATCATCTAAATATTCTATAGGCGAAGCAACATACAATGTTACTCCATTAATAGCAAGCAAATATTTTATTAAAATACAATGTTTTTGTTTTAAAAAAATTATAATACCACCAAATACAAATTTTACACTCCCACTTGTATTTTATATAGAACCAACTTTCTCTTCTAAAGAAGAAACAAAAAACATTAAAGAATTAACTTTAATATATATCATAAACAATATAAATCCATAAAACTAATGGAAGAATTAATATTAATTATAATAATTAATATAACTATAACATTAACAATAGTTAGCGTATTAATATATTACTATTATTATTCTAGTTATAAAAATAAATTTTATAATATAAGATATAAATTAATGAAAGGTTATTGGAAAAATTCAATTAATATCGATACAAATTTCAACTATACATTATACAAAACAATGATAGCTCGCTTAATACGTATTACTTGGCATAAAAATAAGCTTTT
>NZ_JBFTEN010000018.1:0-23220 GCF_041154185.1 Wolbachia endosymbiont of Tettigetta isshikii
AAATCTATTTTCTATAACAAACGGGTTTTTATTGCCCATATGACTGGGTAAAGTTGCAAAATCACACAAATAAAAAATTTTTAAAAAACATAGTTGATAAGACATTATATCGTAACCGATGTTTCATACGAAATGATGCTAAATTGGTATGTGAACAGGGAAAAGTGTACTATCAAAATTAATATTGATAAAGATGGTGTATACCTTATTGAACGTAATGGAGTTACTGATGCTCAGTTACAAGCGAACAAAGATGTAAAAATAGGTGGTTTATTCTTGCACCAAATACAATTCAGGGAAAAAGGAAAAGGACAAGAGAATGAGATGCAAAAAGACAGTCAATCATTTGAAACTACAACAAGAGTTAGCAAGGATACTAATCAAAAGGACAAAAGAGATGTTGGTGTTCAAGCTACTTATATGAATCGAGGAATTAGTTCTCGGACCACTATATCATGGTCTGATAGTGAAAGTGATTTAAGCTACGAAAGTCAAGAAAAGAGTTCTCAGAACAAAAGAACTCCTACTCCACCGCCACCTAGAAGTAGTTCACTTCCACCTAAAGGAAACGTTTTCAGTGAGCAAACTTCTGCCAAGTTTGTAAGCCAAGATGATGGGCAAAGAGATAAACAGAATAATTCAACATCTGGTAATCACCAGAATGATAAATATCAGCCAACCACTGTATCGCATCTTGATAGTAAAGATAACTATGGTTTTCCATCTTCTGATCCTTTGGATAGTTCTACTTTCACTAAATCCGTAAGCCACAATCAAGATAATAGGCAAAATGATGAACGATATGATAATCCTACATTTACTACATTTGGACACACTTTACCTGGAAGCCAAAAACCAGATGGAAATGAACAAGAAAATTCGATGTCTGGTAACCAGCAACAACCTGAAATCCAGCAACAAAGCAACTAAAGTCCTTCATCTCCAACCCACGATAATCATGGACGATCTCGAGTAGATCCTGGACATTTGACAAGTAAACCTGAGGGAGAGAAGTTACATCACCACAAGGAAGACAAATTATCAGGAGAGCACGGAAAAAACAGTAAGGATCAAAGCAGTGAAGCTCACACGGTGTCAAGTGAACCAGTTAATAAAGAGTCAAAAAGTACTCGATCCACTAACTTAGCTGATCAAGCAATGTATGAGCTAAGGGAAGTGTTGAAAGAACCAGATAAAAGGTTAACAAAACCAGAACAACAAGTCGTTGAAAAAAATATTCCTAAAGATTCATTCTCAGAAAATATTTTGGAAGAAATAAAAGAAGATAAACCAATATATAAATGGCTAAAAGACAAGATTGAAGGCAAAGAAAATAATCAAAATCTAGATGTTCTAGAGGAAACATTATCCCAAAAAAGTGGTCAAGGTAATATTATAGAGAAAAGAGAGAATGATGATGGCAAACCTCTACCTTCAACTAGTACTGGTGAAAATATGTATGTTGGTAACACTCAATTACAAAAAAGGTTCTTATAGAAGTGGCCAGGAACATGAAGAAGAAGAGAGAAATTTTCAAAAAACAAAAGAAGCATTAGAAGAATGGAAGAAAAAAGAAGGAATGCTGAACAAAGTGACTCAAACCCTTCATCTCCGACTCAAGATAGTAATGGACAATCCCAAGTAGATCCTAAACAGTTAAAGAAGAGCCTCATGAATGCTGGACAAAGTAATGACACTCTACTTACTGAATTTACCAGTAAGTTGCATAGAGAAACTCAAAAGTTCCCACTAAGACCAGTGGATCAAAAAGAAATTAGTGAACAAACCAGAGAACGTTTACTAGCGGACGGGTTGCTAAAAGACAATTCAACAGATATAAAAAAAGTCGCAGAACGGGGGAATGTTGACACTAATCTGACTATAGATAAAAATAGCAATCTACATAGATTATTAGAAAAAGATGTAGCGCAACTGAAAGTTGGGGTAATAGAAGAAGAAAGGGAGGATACTCCAGCAGAACATACTGGTAGTCATGATCGCAATAGAATCGCATTGGGCAACAAAAACAGATTGCTTTGGACTAAACATGTTAAGCAACAACAAGAAAAAGATAAGGATAAAGGTGTGTCAATATAAATTGAGGTTAAAATAATTACTCAGCAAACAATAGGTTTCATGTAATGGTAACCCTATAACAGAAGAATAGGAACCACGTGAGAACAGTACAAACATTCCAGCAAGGCCTTGTATGTTGCACCCCCCTGCCCTATTTTTCCACTCTTCTGATGCTAAATAATATTTAATTTCTTGTTCACTGAGATGTTTAAATTTCACTATTGTAACTACAGCTCTAATATGCTGTTTGGACCGATTGGGAGTTAATAGGCACACACTTGTGTATACTCTATGCCTTCTTCCTGATAACAGGCGAATACATTTTTCTGCTCGCTCAACGTTTTCAGCTTTGAGCAATATCCTTCTACCGCAAGCAACGACTGTATCAACACCGAGCACAAAATAATTTGGGTTTGAGCTTTGTATTTTTTCAGCTTTACTCTTTGCCATACGGATTGAGTAATCTTTTGGAAGTTCCTTTTTTAAAGGAGTTTCGTCTATATCTGCTGGCAAAATTAAACCTGGCTTAATATTTATTTGTTTTAGTAGGGCTATACGCCTTTCTGACGACGAAGCAAGAATAAGATTATCTAGAGATCGTTCTGTCACTTGTACCTTTAAGCCTTCTAATTATCCTACCCTTTTTCGCATTCCTGTCGTAAATACTCATCTCTACCAATACTCTATCTCCAATAACAATGCGTATTTTACTTCTTCTGACTTTTCCCGATACATGACAAATGATTTCATGTTCGTTGTCTAGCTTCACTCTAAACTCTGCTGCAGGTAATAAAGCAGTTACTACTCCTTCCACCTCAAAAATTGTTTTCGATTTCTCGTCTTTTACCATTTGCTATTTATAATTAAACAACCTTTGTCAGTCTACCACAGATCTTAAAGAATATAAAAGACCTTTTATACTGCTCTCATCATTCAACTCTCCTTTCTTATAACCTATAGTGCTCAGATACCAACATGCCATCAAAAAAGACTGTCAAGTACTTTTATTTAGTTTAACTGCATCTTTTGCCTTGTCCAATAGTCCATTAACGAAACCAACTTCGCTTGGTTTATCAAGCAAATCAGATGCAATGTTAGTATATTCATTAATAACAACTGGAACTGGCGTATCACAATTAGCTAATTCACACATTGCAACACGCAAAATTGATAAGCTTAAGAGATTTAACCGTGAAAGAGACCAACTTGGATGTAAATAATGCTCTATTATCTTATCGTACCCCTCACTGTTTTTTATGACCTTACATGACAGCTTCTCTAAGAATTGGTAATCAAACTCCCCACATTCAAATATATCTGCTAACTTGTTTACATAGTCCCTAAGTTCACAATTTTCCAGCTCAAAAATGCTTTTGTCGTAACCTATAAAAATATTTGAGTAAGCAACTTGGACAGCAAGGTTCCTTGCTGTGCTTCTTCTTATACGCCATCCCTTATCTGTAGGTTCCTCCTCCATCAGCTTAATTTTTTGTATAAATCTATCATGTGCAAAACGGCTGAAGCTGCGTGGCCACCGACGTTCATTCTGTTCTTATCAGCCCTTACTAAAGCTTTATCTTTGCCGTCAGCGGTAATGACACCAATACCAAGAGGTACCGCATAACGCATAACAACTTCATTTAAGCCTTCGATTACTCCTTTACAAACGTATTGATAATGATCAGTCTCACCACGAATCACGCACCCAAGAGCTAAATAACCATCATAATTGACAGCTCGACTTTTGACCGCAAAAAGAATTGCAGCTGGTATTTCAAATGCACCGGGAACCTCAATTACATCATAACTTGCGCTGCTGCCTTTTAATTTATCGGTTGCACCTTCAAGTAAAAGGTTTGCTATTTCAGTATAGTAAATTGAATTAACTATTAGTATTTTCGACATTTATCCCTCCTTTTCTTGCTAAAAATAGCTTTATTAATGATTGTTGAATCAGAGTCATGACATTACTGAATATCCAATATATTACCAAACCCGCAGGAAAAGAGGAAAAAATGAAGATAGAAATGTAAGGTAAAAATCTCATAACATTCACCTGAACATCATCTCTGTTGATCTGATCTTTTTCACTGATCTTCTGCTGAATTATCATGGTAACACCTAAAATTATAGGCAAAATACCTATAGCAATAGGGAAATTGTAACTAAATAACCCAAATAATGTAAAAATGTTTGTTGGATCAGGAGCTGAAAGGTCCTTAATCCATAAATAAAAAGGAGCGTGTCTCATCTCTATAGTAACAAATAATACTTTATACAAAGCAAAAAACACCGGTACTTGTACCACCATAGGAAGAATGCTCGACATTGGGTTTACATTGTTTTTTTTGTACAATGCAATTATCTCCTTATGCTGTTTTAAACTATCATCTTTATGTAACTCTCTTATACGAGCCACTTCAGGCTGCAAATTTTTCATTTTGAACATTGAAACATACGACCTATTAGACAAAGGCAGCATCAAAAGTTTAATTACTAAAGTCAGCAACAATATTGCTAAACCAAAATTTCTCAAAACAAAGTTAAAGTATTCAAGAAGTAAAAACACTGGTTTGGTTATAAAGTAAAGAACGCCAAAATCTACAGCTTTGTCAAATAAAGGTATACCTAGAGTACTCTTATAAGAATCCAGCAAATTCAACTTTTTTGCTCCAGCAAAAAAGTAATTCACATTAGAAACACTTGCGCCAGGAAGTATGCTCTTGTAAGGCTTAACAAAATCTACTTGAAATTTATCAATGTTATTAACGTTCGTATGTTTAATGCTTACATTTATTTTATCAGATTTTTCAGGTATGATAGCTGTAAGCCAATACTTATCAGCAAAACCAAACCAATTCTTTTCATTTGTGTTTGCTTTTATTAGGTGTTTCTTGGCAACATCTTTATATGTCCATTCCTCCAATTTGTTATCAAATGCACCTATTGCTCCTTCATGTGATATCCAATAAGATTCGTTGATATTATCACGCTTACGGTTAATTTTACCATAAGAGACCAAGACTACATTATCCTTCGTATTATTTTCAATAATTTGTTCAACTTTAAACATGTAGTTATTGTCGAGGCTAATTTTCATCTTAAATAAAATGCCATTTTCATTATCCCAAAATAAATTGATTGCCTTTTGATTAGTAAGTTCATTTTCATCTGCCTGCCAGAACGTTTTGGAATCTGGAACTTTAATTTTACCACTTAGATCCAGCCACCCAAATTCTGCAAAATATACATCTTCTGATTCCGCAGGTGAAAGTAGCATCACTTGCGGAGAAGAAGAATTTGGTTCTAAATGGTAATTAGTTAAAATTAGGTCATCAAACCTGGCACCTTTTAAAGAAATCGACCCTTTAACCATATTATTGGTTAAGCTAATTCTTTGTTCTCGAGTAGAATTAATAATTTCGGAACGGTTTTGGTGTATTATAGGAGAAAGATCGTTAAAAGATTCTATGTGTTCAATATTTTCAATTGATGGATGATCTTGGTCTGTATTAAGAAAATTATCGTAAATAACACGCCAAGATAACATAATTAACACTGAAAGGACAGCTGCCAAAATTAGATTTCTTGCTTCTGACATAAAACTTAAGCTAAATGCATTTCCTTAAAGTGTATATTAAATATTGCACTAAAACAATAAAATTTACTTATTTTTAATAATAACTTTTAACGCTAATCTTTAAAATTTATTGTAATAGCTTCAAATTTTAACAATATGAACGCGGTAAAAAATCTAGTTATTTGGCTACTGATAATAGTTATCACCGCAATGTTCATTGATTCACAAGGAGACAAACTAAGCAATAGATTTCTTAGCACCTTTTTACCATATAAGGGAAGGATCCAAAATAGTGGAAGCATCGAATTTACGAAATCATATGATGGACACTTTTATATTCAAGCTCAAGTTAATGGTCGTAACATAACGTTTTTGCTCGACACCGGTGCAACCGATATTGTTCTATCGCAAAAAGATGCAGTAAATGCTGGTATTAATCTGCAGAATATTCAAGACTTTAAAATATATGAAACTGCAAAAGGTCAAATAAGAGCCGGAGTGGTTCAAATATCTCAAGTTAAAATAGGAAACTTTCTAATCAATGACGTACAGGCCAGTGTTAACACTCATTCTATGTCCCATTCATTACTTGGAATGAGTTTCTTGAGATATTTTCATTTCACTATAAGAGATAATAAGTTGATATTATACCGCGAATCTACTTATTAAAGCTCTGGAGATCAATATAGGAGCAGAGATAAATATTGCAGAACAAGTGCCAATTGCAATACCAAAAAAAATAATCAAGCTGAAGTCTCTGACTGCACCTGTACAAATTAACGTCAAAGGAAGAGCAGCGAGCATGGTCGTACCCGAAGTCAAGACAGTGCGAAACAATGTAGCGTTAATACTTGCATCTACCACTTCACTCATATGTCTGTCTTTACTACTTTTTTGATATTCTCGAATTCGATCATATATAACTACTGAATTATTGATTGAATAACCAATTATGGTGAGGAGAGCTGCAACTGATGAGATATTAAACTCGATGCCAGTCAGGCTAATAAAACCGACGGTTAAAATCACGTCATGGACTAGTGCTATTATTCCACCAAACCCACATTGCCAATTAAACCTGAGCCAAACGTAGAAAAATATTCCAACGATTGCAATCAACATGGATAATATTCCTTTAAATATCTGTGTTGAGCCTATTTGTGGACCAACATAGTCTATCTTACGATAGCTTGCCGAGCCACCTAGCTTTTCTTCTAGTATGCTTTTTATCTTTTTAATCTTATCCTCATCTCCTTCCTCTTTAAAGCGCATGACTAAATTGTCACCTGCTTTTGAACTCTCCACCGTAAAGCCATTTTCTTTCAATGCATCAAGAATAGTACGATCTTCACTTGAAGATTTTATTTCCATCAAAATTCCACCTGTAAAATCTATGCCTAAATTCACTCCCCGTAGCACAACAGTGAGTATCGAAAAAATGATCAGAATAATACTAATGAGTGCAGTCAACTTTCTATATTTACTAAATTTGATATCGAGATTGTCTGGAATAAGTCTAACTGCCATGTTCTTTGCTTAAACTTAAATTTTATATACTTTTCAAAAGATTCACTAGTTTATTTTGTGATAGGAGTCATGCAATTTCATCAGCTAATAAACCGGTTATTTGGCAGATAACATCGATAGAAATACCTAACCTAAGTAGATTCCGTGCAACTTCAACCTTAACTACTTTTATAACCTCTTTTTTGTGAACTTGCACGCTGTATGGTCCCAGAGATACTGTCTTTACTGTCAACAAGTTATTTGACTAAAAAGATAAAAAATAACAAAACAATTCAAATTAAGATCACATCTTTTATAAATTAGTGTAACTGTGGATAAGTACTTTTAGTTTGTGTAGGCGTACTTATCCACAGTTACACTGGCTCTTCACCAAGCAACTCTGTTAAAGTCAACGTAAAATAGTTAATCTACTATGATATCAAAATTCCAAGCACGATCTTTTATATTTAATGCTCAAGACTGTTGAGCATTACAGACATTGCTACTTACTGTTAAAATTATTTCACTAAACCACCATTAAATGGCTGATTCTTTTTAAGAATTCCAAAAAAATATATGCATTAGTTTTCTCATCAACGCAACAATTATAACCATTGTACATTTTCCTTTACTGCTAAACACTGGCAAAACTTTTAAAAGTGAGGGTTAAAGTTTTTGACCACTATAGCTGTCATATAAAGAGCTTTGCGAATACGCTCAGATCCTATTTTACATATTCGACCTTTTTTATTTACGGATGATCCTGATTGGTAATGTTTGGGATTTAGACCAGCAAAGGCTGTGAATTGCCTAGCGTGATCAAAACTGAAGGCATTTCTGCAACAACAGCAATAGCAGTGAGATGTCCTATACCTTTTATAGTCTTGATGTTTCCTGCCATGTTTTCTAGATGTTGGTAGTTATTGATGTGCTCGTCAATTTCTTTCTCTAGTGCAGCAATTTGTGTTTCTATTGCAGCAATTACCTCAAGTATGACAACTAGAATGCATATTTTTATTTTCCAGGCGATTCATCTGTTGTAACTTGTTATCTTTAAGTGTTTGCAAACAACGATAAAGCTCCATTAAACACTTAACTTCAGGAAGAATAGGTTTCCAAAGGGCAGGTTTGTTAGCAATGCAGAATCTAGCAATCATAGCAGCGTCCGACTTGTCTGTTTTGTTTCTCAGCAGCTCACTTTTACCAAAAGCCTTGATTTGAGCTGGGTTCACCACACTTACATTATGTCCCAGGTTATACATAAAAGCAACCAGATCTTCACTATAACAACCAGTTGCTTCGAGACATAGATACTGCTCCATGATCAAACTACAAGCTTTTCAAAACCCTCCTTGTTGTTGCAAAAAATTTTATGTCGTTCTTTCTTGCCTACCGACAAATGAACATCAAATTTTTGTTTAGAAATGTCTACACCTAAAACAGCGTTTGCTTGAATAAAACCACCTCCGAGGCTATAATAAATTGAGAGTTTAGACCAACCTTGTAAATACGGGATATAATTCCAAAGCAGTCTTTCAACTCTGTTGGAAGGGGAGCAAAATCTCTGTAGCAGCCTTATTGGCATCAGCGTGATAACGGCTTCACCCTTCCTATAAGATATTTTAACTCTAATATCTTACATAGCGAAAGATACAAGTGTGATGGTATGGGTTTAGTATAAATAGCTCAGGAGATTTTGTCCACTGAGAACATATAAATTCAAAAGGAGTAAGACCATTAAGAGTTTTGAGTCTCTTTGCATAATTGTAAGCCATGACAAAATCATAAAGATGCTTTGTGAGTTGCTGATGTGATCGGTAGTAGTATTTTTTAACAATAGCATTTTTTAAAGTTTTGTTCATACGTTCAACTTGCCCATTCGTCCAATGATGGCTGATTTTTGTTAGACGATGTTCAATGTTATGTTCTTCACAAACCCTATCAAATATGTGTTGAAAAGCGTGCTTATGACGCTAAGAGGTTGTCCACAAACCAGTAAAATTAAAGAAAATTCCTATTTATCATAACCTTAGTTATAGCTAGGTATATGAAATTCTCAGTGGATGTTGTCAGTCTCCTTCGATAGCCTTTTATTCCTATTAACCCAAGCAAAAGTCCCTTCTACAACCCATCTTCTTGGCTGTACTTTAGCCCGCTCTCTCTTACAGACAACAACTCAGTTATTGTATCTTTATGTACCCAAAATCTACATTGAGGTCTTTTCACAATTTCAATATCTATCACATATTCTTCCTTTATATGATTTTTTAAATTTCTTCCTTGATATCTCATATCAGCCCACATTTTTTTAACGTTAGTATATTTTTTCTCATATTATCCAATGCTATTTTAATACCGTCCCTGTCATTTTTACTAGCAGAACCCACATAACAGCCTAATATAAAACCTTGAGTGTCTTTAATTATATGCCTTTTTCTACTTTTTACTTTTTTACTTCCATCATAACCTTTAATCCACCTTTTTCTGTAGTTTTAACAGATTGGCTATCTACTATAGAAGAACTTGGCTGATCATTTCTTCCTATTATTCTTCTACTATATTTGGTAATTTGATAGTTCATTTTTTCAAAAATCCCCTGTCTCTTCTACCTCCTAAATTGTTCATGTACTCCCTTCCACAGTGGAAAATCGTGTGGCAAGCAGCTTCATTGGCATCCTGTGCGTAATATGTACAGAATTGCATTTAATATTTCTCTCTTGCTATACCTTGGTGGTCTTCCTCCCTTCTTGTACGATACTCTGAAGTATTTTTCTATTCTTGTCCACTCCCTTTCACTTTAATCTGTTGGATATTTTTTCCTCATTCTTTACCTCCTATTCTATCTTCATATACTACATATTTCTTGGTTTGTGGACACCCTCTAAAGTAGTAAATTTAAAGCTTATTCTAAGTTTAAAGAGTATATATTGCCTAAATTTCTGATCAAAGAGGAACAAGTTTGGCAAAAAATAATGATATTATTAGCGGAACGTAAAATAGTCCCACTGCAGTACTGATGAGAAGCAGCAAAGTAGCTCTATCTGGTTGATAATTTAAAATATTAGCAAGTATTACACTGGATCCAGAAACAGGAATAATAGCTAGCAACATCAGCGCTTTATATATACTCTCATCGTATATACCTGTGATATGTTTGTCTGTCAGGACAATTCCCAAAACAAATAATGGCCAGAATACGTACTTTGCTATAATAGTGGTCAAAGCGAGTTTCCAATCTATTTTAAAATTTGTAATTTGCGCAATACTCACTCCAAGTAGCACCATTCCTAATGTAATAAATGTACTTCTAATATTCATCATAACATCTGTTAGAAAAGCAGGTATTTGTATATCGCATACACTCAAAAAGAAGCCCAGAATCATCGCATAGGACGAAGGAAGTCTGAACAGCCTTAACATGCATTCTTTTGCGGTGTATATACCGTTTGCAGCTATATAAAATCCTAAGCTATTTTCAAACAGTGCCATTCCTATATAACAGACAACATATACAGACACCGAATCTTCGTCAAATAAAGTCATAGCAATTGGCAAGCCAAAATAACCCATGCTTGTACTGCCTGAGCTAAATGCCAATATGTTTTTCGTGTTGTCCTTAAATAAAAAAGAAGAAAGATAATACACCGATAAGGACATAGTGCTACCTATAAACCATATCAAAATCGGCAAAGAGACTACTTTTAAATTGACCTCTGTATGAGATACTCCATACAGAATCACTATTGGGTTAGCTATATAAAAGAGTATTTGAGATATAGTATTTCTATCAATCTTAAGGAATTTTCCTGCTAAATAACCAATAAGTATTGTAATATAAATAGGTAATATTTTGAGAAAAAGGGTAAAGAACATACTAGCCTAATTATAATCCTTCTTGATACTTCCAACTGATAAATTGACATTAGATCTTAAGACATTGTAAAAGTAAATAAAATTTATTTTCCAATTTACCCAACTCATAGTTATTTAAAAAGATCCATTTAGTGCTAAGAACCGCTTTTACAAAACATAAGAATGATATTTTTATGATAAAATTATGTTAAGTTTTTATAAAGCTTCTTGCATATCTTTCAATAGTGGTAGCTTTGCTAAAAAGTAAAGTTTAGTTTCGCTTGGCCTTGTTGTACACTTTCAAGTGATATAGGATACAAATCCTAACTACTTTTGTTGCAAAATAAGCGCTTTGTAGGCAAGCATAAACGATAGAACTAATTATACTTTTCCAAAGATGAGTGATGCGTTAGTGCCGCCAAAGCCAAACGAATTAGAAAGTGCATATTGGATTTTGTGCTCTTGAGCTTTAAACGGTACAAAATTTAAATCACATCCCTCTGAAGGTTTGTGCAGATTTAAAGTTGGTGGAGTAATTCCTTCATTTAACGCAAGAATACTGAATATCGCTTCAACGCTGCCTGCAGCACCAAGTAAATGTCCTATAGAAGATTTGGTTGAAGAAACTGGTATCTTATAAGCGTAGTCACCAAATAACTGTTTTATTGCTATTACTTCGATTTTATCTCCAAGTGGCGTTGAAGTTCCGTGTGCATTGATATACCCAATTTGATTTGGACTAATTTGTGCACTCTGTAAGGCAAGCTGTATTGCCTTCAACGCACCTCTTCCGCTCTCATGCGGAGCGGTAATATGATAAGCATCCCCCGTTAGTCCATACCCAGTAAGTTCTGCATATATTTTTGCTCCTCTTCTCTTTGCGTGTTCATACTCTTCTAATACTAGTATACCTGCTCCTTCACCCATAACAAATCCATCGCGCTTTTCATCCCACGGTCTTGAAGCTTCTTCAGGCTTATCATTAAATTTAGTTGATAATGCCTTCATAGATGCAAAGCCTGCAATTCCAACCCTACAAAGTGCACTTTCTGCCCCACCTGCGATCATTACATCTGCTTCATCAAGTTTTATAGCTCTTGCTGAGTTTATGATTGCATGCGCACCTGTTGCACATGCGGTTACCGCTGAATCGTTCGGACCTGTAAATCCGTATTTAATAGAAATATGGCCAGATATCAAATTTATCAAACTTGCAGGAACAAAAAATGGGCTGACACGTCTAGGCCCTTTTTCCTGCATAACAATTACGTTCTCCTGAATTGATGGAAGACCGCCTATACCAGAGCCAACAACCACACCAACGCGCTCCCGATCTATATTTTGACTTTCTAAAATTAGTGAATCGTTCACTGCCTGAATAGCTGCTGCAGTGCCGTAATGGATAAAACGATCTGTTCTTTTTAGGTCTTTTTCAGAGATATAATCTAGCGGGTTAAAACATTGCTTAATGTTATTACCTTGTAGGTGAACTTGTCCTGCAATCTTGCTTGCAAGATCGGAAGCATCAAACCTGCTGATTTCCTTTATACCAGACTCACCACCTATTAACTTAAGCCAAGTGTTTTCAACATCTGCCGCCAGTGGAGTAATTAAGCCAATACCTGTAACTACTACTCTTCTGCTCATTTAATACTAATTATTGGTTTTTTTATTACTGATGTACTCAACTATCTGCTCTACAGTTTCCATTTTTTGTGCATCTTCATCGGGAATTTCTATGCCAAACTCTTCTTCTGCCGCCATGATTATCTCAACTGCATCTAAACTGTCTGCGCCATGCTCTGAAAGCTTTGAGGAGCTGCTAAAATTCTCTACATCCTTACTAATGTGCTCCAGTACAATCTTTTTTACTTTTTCTTCTATGTCTTCTCTAGTGCTTTTTGCTAGTTCGCTACTCATTTTTTACCAAAAAATAACCTATTCTTTGATGTTATAAAAAATTTTCATGTTTGCAATACCTTTTATGGTTGATAGACTATTACAAAATTTTCTATTGCCATAGCTGAAATATGCTTCAATATTATGCGCTGGGAAATTAACAAACTCAAAAATGCTAGATGAAATAACAAAAGATCTACTTATTGCAGAAATAAACAAATTTCTACCTGAAGATAGCCAAAGCAAGCTTATATCGGCTATGCGTTATGCGCTTCTTGCTCCTGCGAAATATATACGTCCATTTTTAGTCACAGCTTCATCACGAGTATTTAATGTTAAAGCTAAAAAAGTAATACCAATTGCCGTGGCAATTGAGTGTGTTCACACCTACTCTCTAATTCACGATGATTTGCCATGTATGGACAATAGCGATATTCGCAGAGGTCAGCTAAGTTGCCATAAAAGATTTGACGAAGCAACAGCAGTGCTTGCTGGAGATGCGCTACTTACCCTTGCTTTTGAAATATTATCCTCTCTAAATGAAAGCAGCAACAAACGCTGTGAAGTTATAAAAGTACTCTCTCAAGCGATAGGAACTAAGGGAATGGTAGGAGGACAGATTTTAGATATTGATGCAGATTTCTCCAAAATAAAAGAAATCCATTTATTAAAAACCGCAAAACTATTTGCAGCTTCATGTGAAATAGGCGCTATAATGGGAAATGCTACAGATAAGCAACGAAGAGCGTTACATGACTATGGAATAAACCTAGGGCTTATTTTTCAGGCCAAAGATGATATTGAAGACCACAAGCAAGATGAGGTAAGTAACTTAATGTCTATACTCGGTAAAAGTGAAACAGAGAACTATATAGAAAGTCTCTTTAAACAAGCTTTAGATAATTTTGGTAAACTTTCAGGCAAAACTAATTATTTATACAATTTATTGAATCTAGTAAAAAATGATGGTTAGGAAAATTATATTACAATTACTTATTTCCATAGTAATAATTTTCACTCTAACTTCCGCTTTTGTGTTCACCATCGTTCAAATAAACAAAAGCAGACCAGAAAAGAGAGACAAGCTTTATGAGTTAAATACTACGAATGATGACTTGGTACAGACAATAGCATATTACCTAGTGAAGCCAATACTTGAATCAGCACTTGACCACTATATCGCAAAGCATGGGTTGAAGGAGTATTTAAAAGAAATAACACAGCAGGAAAGAGAGGAAAATTCAATAAACTTCTATGAAATTACAGAAGGCAGTGGCAGCAGAGCTCTATGTGGTCAAGAAGTCCTGCTGCAAATGTATAAAATATCTAATAACCTAGCGATACCACTTCCGAGTCAAGTCCCTAATGTTACTTTGAAAATAGGTCAAGATAATTGGAAAGAGGTGGGCCTAGGAATAATGGGTATGAAAGAAGGAGGAGAGCGTGTAGTTACTGTAAACATTACCAATGACAACAAAACGAGCTTTAACTCTTACTATGTCAAACTAATCGAGGTAAAAGATAGATATCCCGATTCAGTAAATAATATGACGATTTTCAATGATTTAATTAATAGGGCTGGAAAACAAGTAAGATGCGGTGACGAGGTGTCAATTAAGTATAGCGTAATGGGGCATAATGGTGAATATATAATCAAGGATCAAACAGCGCAATTCAAAGTTGGTGATAAAAGAGTACCGCTTGCCATAGAGCTTGGAGTAGTTGGAATGAGAGCTGGTAATAAAAGAACTATCATTTCTCTACCGGAACTTTTGAATGTTACTGATGGTATGTTAATCGGAGACATAGATTTTGACGAAGAAAATGTTTCTATAATTAATCTCAGCTTAGATGCCAAAGCTTAAAGGCAAGATACTCTAAAATATTACTTGGTAACTGAAGAAAATAACAAAAGTACATATCGCGGTGATAACTGGTGGTAAAACCAGAAAGATAGGTGTCTTTTTAACGAAAAAATTCTTGGAAGGCTTTGAGAAAAAAGCATTGTAAATTATTGGCAAAAAGCACATAGCATTGAGTATAGTGCTTATTATTAACACAAGAGTAACAAATACAGAAAGTGCTACATTACCAGAGCTAAAAACAGCCTGAAAAATGAGAAACTTACCCCAGAAAGTTGGAGCAGGTGGTACTCCGATCATAGATAACGCACCTATAGTAAACGTTGCCATAGTAATTGGCATATTTCGTCCTATGCCGTGAATTCTATCTACATATTTCTCACCTGTTTTCGTTATTATGCTACCCGCAACAAAGAATAGAGTGATTTTTGCAAATGCATGACAAACTAACTGAAAAACTGCGACTCTTGCGCTAAGGTCGCTAAAAATTGAAGCAAAGAGTATAACATATGATAATTGGGAAACGGTAGAGTAGGCAAGCAATTTTTTCAATTCTTTCTGCTTGAGTGCAATCAGTGAAGCAACAATGATGGTAAATCCTGCAGCATAAGGCAGCCATCCTCCAGCAAACCAACTTTGTTGTGCAAAGCGTTGCAAATTATCGGTGCCAAAAGTGTACAATATGACTTTTATAATGATGAAAACCCCGGATTTCACAACAGCAACAGCATGTAGCAGCGCACTCACAGGAGCTGGTGCAACCATTGCTTTTGGTAACCAAAAATGCATTGGCATTAATGCAGCTTTGCCTATTCCGTAAATCAGCATAGCAAAACACACTGCAATGAAAGTGACGAGCGAAGTGTCAAATTTAAATATTCCACCGCTTACAAAGTCTAGAGTATGAAATTTACTGTATAAGAACCCGAGAACTGGAAAAAATAGTACTAAGGAAGAAAAAAACAGCACACCAAAATAATAACGCCCAGCTATCATTGATTCATTTGTTGCGTTATAGGTGACAAGAGGATAAGTACTCATAGTCAAGAGCTCATAAAAGACAAATGTAGTAAGCAAATCGCCAGAAAAAGCAATAAACATTGCACAGCTGATCGATATTGAAAGAAAACACAGGAAACTTGAGTAATTATTACTAGAATAGTTATTCTGCATATAAGATATTGCGTATACGCTGGTTAATATCCACAAAAACGATATTAATAAACTAAATACCACTCCTGTGGACTCTAGCTTTAAACTAATGTGCAAGTTACTGCCAAAATCCATAAGGATAAATTGAGAATGATCACCATATGCACAATATAAAGCGCACAGACACGTATACGTAAATAAAAGTATAGAAGAGGCAACAGTAACGCCGTTGCTTACTCTAGGCCATTTGCCGGTAAAAAAGATAACCACTGCGCCAAGCAGCGGAATTAGTGCAGTAATTAACAAATAATTTTCAGTAATAAAAAATAGTAAGGAAAGAGCTGTTAAAACATATTTCATTAAATAATTCATTCTTTTGCTTGGGTAAAGCTACGATTATACCCAAGTCACAGAAACACTGCCACTTTTTTGGTAAATTAGTTTTATGTATATATGGCATAAGCTTGATAGAAGAACGACTGTTCCCCTATCTTCTCCACCTTCTTATATTTGACATAAACAAACTTTTGCACCTGCTCATATGTGCTTCCAACATGTTTTATAATTGAAACAATGCGCATAAACCATCAACTATTTTCAATAGCTTTACCCTCCGTTTTCACTTCTTCCATGCTGCTTTTAGGAGGCAATGGTGGTGCAAGTGGTTTTTTGTTCATAGAATTTAGGTTTATACCTCTCCTTTGCTGGTGATAGTTCCACGCTTCTTGAACGGTCTGATGTGTATGCTCCCCATCATTATAGTTTCCTCTCACAGAGTTTGAATCTCTTTCTTTTGCTGAGGATGATAGGCAAGCTCTTCAAGACTCTGAAATATAGGCTCTCCATTATTATAGTTTTTCCTATAGAGTTTGAGTTTATATCTTTCTTTTGCAAATCAGCATTCAATAACTTCGATATTTCTTGCTCCAGCTGCTTACCTTTATAATTATTGCCAAGGTCTTTGATCTTCTCTTTCTTTTTTATAATTTGATCTAGGGCGTCAATAGTATAGGTTTTTATTTTTTGAGCATCTATCGGCTTATCTCCTTTGACAGTAATTTCACTACTTCCTTTCTTACTACTTATATTATAGCCCTGCTCTCCAATTTTTGCTGCCACTTCTCTTCTAAATAAATTGCAAATAGCATCTATTGTTTTCTGAGCACAATCTTTAAAAAAAGCTTTGATTGCCTTGAACTCCTGTGCTAAGAAAAAGGTTTGAGTATGTGCGTACTTTTTTCCTGGTGATAACTTTTCAGTATTCTGAAGTACAGCGGCTACTTGTTGAGAGTCAAGCATCATTGCATGACGTTTTGAGCGTGTTAGTTCTGCTTGTGCTTCAGATAATTTAATATCTTGTTTTTTATTCTCACCATCAGTAACCATATCATCACTTGATTTCCTTTTTTTATGAGGCAACGGTGTTGATAACTCTTTTTCAGAGGATGATTCATGAATACCCTGAAGATTTTGGTGTATACTTTCCTCAGGTACTATTTTTGATGCTTTAAATCCTTCTATTACTCAATCTAAAACACCTTCTATTATCTTCTGAACCTTCTGAATATCTATTGGCTCACTCCATTTGACAATAATGCCAGCTTGCTTTTCCTTACTACTCACACCATATCCTTGCTCTTTGATTGCTTTTATTACTTCTTGTTTAAATAAATATTGGGCATTATATATTTCTTTTCTTGAGCTATTACCATTTTCGATAAAAAAAAAAGAACTGATTTTTTTCATGTCTTTCTTTAAAGAAACAGCCCTTTTATTAGTTTCAGCATGTACAGATTCTTGCACTAAGTTGGCACTAATAAATTCTTGCACTTTCCCTAGGTAATCAACATTTTTGCTTTCCTTAGGCACTTGCACACCTTCAAATTTGATTTTTTTATATCTTCAATGTTTAGCCCATTTTTTCAATCCATCCATTTCTTTCGTTCATTGATTCAATGAACTCATTAACCTTCTCAATATTTTTTCATCATCATCAACCAACATAACAGTTTTTGGTAACTGACCATTGTGTTTATTCTTATATTCCGGAATTGCTCTGCAGATGTGCAAATTTTTTCCAACTTGATTTCGTTGATCTTTTTGTAACTTGGGATTATAACTTTCTGGAAATCCGCCAAACACAGAAATACTGTCTGCCTGTTCTTTAGATAAGCCCAGATAATTTTCTACAACCCTTTTCACAGCATTTGGATATCCTGTGTATGATGCAATGTTAACTTCCACTCCATTTGAAAGTGCAGATTGCAACACAGATTTTAATGTTTCCTCGTTTTTATTCCGTCTGTATTCTCTAGAAATTTTCTTATATCAGCACCTGTTACTGCATTATTTTGAGTAAAATCAAAGTCACTTTTTCTTAACCTAGAAAAAGCATTATGCATATGCCCATTAGTGATAGTGTTATCAAAATCGAATTTTAACAGGGCATTATTTCCTTTAGCCATATCTTCACCTCATAATTTTTACCAATTAAGGATAAAGGCTAACACTAATAGATTAATTATTTACTATAGTGCTTTCAAAGTTAATAGAAAGATAATAAGAAAGAAAAGCTAATAGCGTGGAGAAAAGACTTAAGAAGAGATAAGGTCACAACATTTCACTAACCCAGTTACTCTTTTCCTGATGTAACCTATCATCTAATATTGCCTGTCTTATTGATTCCATAAGCTTATTCATGAAGAATACATTATGAATGGTGATGAGGGTGTAAGCTAGCAGTTCTTTAGCTTTCAATAAATGGTGTATATAAGCTCTCGAATGTTTTCTGCAGGTAAAACACAAACAGTCACTTTCAATTGGATCATTGTCCAGCTCAAATTGTTGATTTCGCAAATTAACATGCTCCTTGCACTTTGAAGCAATAGAATTCCTATTTTTCACCTTAACAAGCGCACCACCATGTCTTGCCAAGCGAGTTGGATGCACACAATCAAAAGTGTCAATCCCAAGCTCTACTGCGCGAAAGATGTCCACAATTCCACCAATACCAAGCAAATGAGTAGGCTTATCTTTTTTTAAGTACTCCATAGTAAAAGAAACTACATCATACATCTGCTCCTTACTCTGACCAAGTGATCCACCTATTGCTTGACCGAAAAACGGTAAATCATTGATAAAATCACAGCTTTCTCTGCGCAGATCTTGATATACTCCGCCTTGGCTAATTCCATACAGTGCTTGTTTGCCATCATTACTTTTTTCAAGTTCATTTAAAGAACGTTCAGCCCATCTATGGCTCATGAGCATTGATCTTTGTGTGTATTCTTTGCTGACGTGAAATGGTGTGCATTCATCTAAAACCAAGATTAAATCCGCACCTAATTTTTGTTGAATTTGTATAGATTTTTCAGGAGTTAAACAATAAGTTTTACCATTGATATAAGAACGAAAAATTGCCCCATCCTCATTAATTTTGATCAGAGTTTTTTGTTTCTTTCTTATTCCCTTTATTTCTTCGGAAACTGATCCGTGTCCCAGGCTAAATATCTGGTATCCACCAGAATCAGTTAGCATCGGTCCATTCCATCCCATCATCTTGTGTAAACCACCAAGTTTTGCTACGGTATCCTCTCCCGGTTGGAGCATGAGGTGATAGGTGTTGGAAAGTATTATCTGAGTACCAGCTTCACCGATTCTCTCAATATCTGCAGCTTTAATTGCAGCTTTGGTTGCACAAAATATAAACGCTGGTGTTTCTATGCTTCCATTTGGAGTTTCAATTGTGCCAACTCTTGCAGAACCTGATTGCTCGGTTATCCTAAATGAGAACCCTTCTTTCATTTATTTGTTTGAAAGCTCTGCTATGATGTTTTCTACTTTTTCGGGAGTAAGATTCTCATAAAAATTGTCATTGATCTGCACAACAGGAGCATTAACGCATGCACCAAGACATTCAACTTCTTTTAAAGTAAACAGATTATCTTTGGTAGTCTCACCTATATTGATCCCAAGCTTCTTTTTAAAGGTATTTAACACTTCTTCGCTACTGCATAACCAGCAAGGGGTTGTCCTACAAACTTGTATCAGATATTTACCCACTGGTTTTAAATTATACATGGTGTAAAAACTTGCTACTTCGTATACGCGAATATGTGGAATATGTAGCATATCAGCAACGTAGCGCATGGCAGACTCAGGAACCCATCCACATTGTTCTTGAACCAGATATAGTAAAGGCATAACAGCACTACCTTCTTTACCTCTTGGGTACATCTCTATAAACTTTTTTGCTTTCCTTAGGTTTTTCGATGTAAAACTAAACTGCTCTCCTTTTTCTTTCATCTGTAAGGTTCATGTAAATCTCAACAGATTATACTTAAAGAGTCAATAATTGCAATTAGACTTCTCACATGAAAAGGCAATTATTTTTGGTGTTCTTTGTGTGTTCTTAAATTGCTTTAGCAATAAATATTTAAGAAATTTACTAAATTGGAAAAAAGACAAAAGAATCCCGTGGTAGAAGTTGCTCACTCTCTAATCCTGCAAATTGGTGTACTATACTGTCTTAAACGACTTATAAGCGCGTTTCATCTTGTATAGGGAAAAACCTAGAAGTCTAGGTGAAATTAATAAAGACATGAGGTGCACATAGTGCAAAAAATTAAACATAAGACACCAACCGTGATGCTTTCGTCGTTTAATCTGCACAGATTGAAGCTAAATGAATAGCTCCAATGCTATAATAAGGGTAACAGCGAAGGTTGTCAAGTAGTTTTTTGTTTCTATATATCTAGTGCGCTGCCAAAAACTATGCAGGAACTATTGCAATTTCTCCGCAAATTTCAAATTTAATGCGTTCAGGCATATGATTATTCCCAGCAAAACCATAGGTACTGAAAGCAACTGCCCCATAGTCAAATCAAGCCATAAATAGCCAACTTGGTAGTCTGGTTCACGGAAAAACTCAACTATAAAACGCACTATTCCATACCACATAACTGCAATACCAGTTAATGCACCACGATATAGCCTTATTCTAGTCAAGAAAAACAGTGAATTTATAGCTGCAAAAAATAGCAGTCCTTCCAAAAATGCCTCATAGAGCTGACTTGGGTGGCATAGCAAATTATCACCACTTTCTGGAAATAACATGCCCCATGGCACAGTTGTAACTCTGCCAAATAGCTCTCCGTTTATAAAATTGCCTATGCGACCTAAAAATAAGCCTACGGGAACTCCGCAAGAAATTAGATCCAGTGTGTAAAATATAGGAATGTTATGTCTTTTACACGAAATGATCACCACACATAAAACTCCTATGGCACCACCGTGAAATGACATTCCTCCTCCCCAGGTTTTCAGTATCTCAACAGGATTGCCCATATAAAAAACTGGATCGTATATCAACACGTAGCCAAGCCTGCCACCAAGGATAATACCTACAATAATGGCTGTTAACAATGAATCATAAAAACTCCTGGTAAATATTTTTTGGTTGTCCAATTTGTGTAAATACCAATATGCAAAGACTATACCTAAAACATATGCCAAAGAATACCAATATATAGAGACAGGACCAATGCTAAAAATTACTGGATTTAAAGACATACCTTGCTACAAATCATTCTTAGACAATCTACTTTTCTCACGATCCCACTCTCTCTGTTTTATGGTTGCTCTCTTGTCATAGAGTTTTTTTCCTTTTGCAATGGCAATTTTAGTTTTTGCCAATCCTTTGTCATTGAAATAAATTGAAAGTGGCACAACAGTTATTCCAGCAGTTTTAATCTGGCCAATTAGTTTATTTATCTCTTTTTTATGCAGGAGTAATTTACGTTCCCTTTTCGGCTTATGGTTTCTTTTGTTTGCAGCTTTATATTCTGCAATATGCATATTGTGCAGCCATATTTCACCGTTTTTTTTAATAACGTAAGCGTCAGAAATGTTTGCTTTTCTTTCCCTCAGCGATTTAACCTCACTACTGAGTAGGACCATACCTGCTTCAAATTCTTCTAAGATAAAGTATTCAAACCTTGCTTTTCTATTTTCCGCAATAACTTCCATATTTAAAGACACCCTTGAGCTTTAATATAATACAGGATTTTCAGCTCTTGCAGCAATGTTAAAAAATAATGTTCTAGAGTTTCTACATTCAAAGGCAAAATACTTTTTGGATAGGCTGATGTAGCTGAATTTTTTTCCAAAGAGATAGTTGATTAAAAAAAAGATGTTGAAGTTATGGGGTAAACAAGGTGCCAGAGCTTCTCTTTAAAAGTGCAAAAAGCAATCTAGGTAAAATCAGCAGGAACTCAATTGAAGAACTAACACATAGTTTGGAATCAATAGAAGAATCAATAGGAAAACTTGACAAAATACTTTTAGAGCAAGGTAAAAAGGGCGAAGATTGCAAATTATTAACTACTGTACCAAGAGTTGGTATTATAGTAGCAATGACATAAAAGCTGCGATCCATATAGGTTTGAAACATCTTATGCAGTTGGAGCCTATATGGGATTGAAACGTACGCTTCTGGAGAGATTGATCGTCATGGAAGTATATCAAAAATGGGACCAGTGGAAATATGTTGTACGAAGCTGCACAACTCTTACTAACAAGATGTAAAAGGACATTTCAATTGAAAAGCTGGTGGGCTAAAGCTTGCAAAAATAAGGGTATGAAGAAAGCAATTATTGCTGTGACGCGGAAGTTGTCTATAATCATGCACCGGATGTTGGTTAGCAAAACAGAGTTTTGTTATCAATAAATGCAAGAAAGTATATAATTTTATGTAGAGTAAAGATAGCAATGCCGATGGAAGGGATAAGCAAGATCTTTGGTTGAAGCATAGACTTCGGAAGACACATCTTGCCGTCCACTTCCGCATAACAAGTATAGTGCGGCTTGGTAGATTGTTGCCATACTAGGCTCTGTGGACAAAAAATATAAAGAGGGAAAAAAAGTGGTAGTTTAACCAAGTGAATATAAAAATGGAGAAACTACCTAATGGAATATTATATAAAAGAATGAATTTGGAAACAAATTTTAGAGTTCATAAAAAGTATAAAAGGAATGCATAGCAAAGACGAAAAACGTTTAAGAGTATTCATAGAAGCAATATGGTATATAGCGCGAAGTGGTTGTCAGTGGCACCTTTTCCCGAAGATTTATGGTAATTACAGAATTATACATAAGCGATTTAAAAGATGGTGTGAAAAAAATGTTTGGGCAACGAGTATACCAAACAAGAACCAGATTTAGAAGTTGCCATAATCGACGGTACGATTATCCAAGCTCATCCATGTTCAGCTGGTTATAAAAAGCACTCCCAGG